>JAHDDF010000450.1 GCA_020629475.1 Saprospiraceae bacterium | reverse complement strand
GGATAATAATACCTAGGGGCATTACCACCGAAACTACCGGCATTAATTAATATTTGGGACGCGTATTTCTCGTCCCAAATATTTTTTATCCCGAAATAAGCATCAAGGCTAAAATTGGATTTAATGATTCTTTCAAATCCGATTTTTGCATCCATTAAATGGTAGGATTCGGAATAAACGGAATTATCATCCCGCATGGGCATGGCATCCAAAAAACGATAGGAAATATTACCGTACAAACCCGTTTGGCTATTTACCTTCACGCCGGCATTGACCATATGGGGCGCGGTTCCCGTTAATTCATTCCCTGAAAAATCATCATCCCCGTCAAGGAATTCCTTGAACGTAAAATTGGAATAAGAGTAATTAAAAAATGGCTCTACAGCGACCCTTGCCATAATTCCTTTCCCTAGCAATTTTCGATAACTTCCACCGATTTCCACTCCGAAATGGGATGTACGTCCGGCATTAATCCCTTGGAATTGATCATCAGCTAACCTTCTTGCTACCAATAAATTACGGACATCCATATAAAATACGGATGCTTCGAAATTTATTCCCTTATTGTCAAAATCAATGGCTTTTACGCCAAGCTCGTATGACCATCCTGTTTCCGGTTGGATTTCCGGATTAACCGCGCCGTCAGGCGTTAGGGTTTCTTCCAATGTAGGTGGATTATAACCATGTGCCGCATTGGCAAATAAGGATACCTTTTTCGGGAAGAAATAATTTAAACCTACCCTAGGCGAAACAATAACATTAAATCTATAATCTCCGGAATTATCAATGCTATCCGGTGTAAAAAAGTCGGAAAGGGAATATTTAGTAGTATTGATATTAATACCTAATTCAGTCGTAAAATTATCAAAGAACTCCCATTTAGAATCCAAGAAGAAATTAGCGTAAGTTCTTATCTCTTGATTATCACTTAAATTTTCCCCAAGGACACCATCATCCGTCACATAGGTTTTCCAATCGTATTTTTCACGGAATATTTCCGAGCCTACTTTAATGGTTCCGTCATTACCGTAACCATTAGCGGGAATATCATTTATTTCAAATTCAGTTCTTGCCCCCATCACGAATGCATCCTCCCTTAGAATATTAAAAGGACGGGATTCATAAGCATCATAATTTGAAGCAAAAATGGAAGTCGTATTTTTAAAAGAATCCCAATTATAGGTATGGGAAAGCCCGACCCTTAATCGCGAATAATCCTCGAATCCTTGAACGCTTCCCCAAGTAAATGCCGCCTTGGACGGGTTTTCCAAATAATCGGTTTCATTCAAAGAACTCGGGATGAAAGCTTTTAAATCAATATAATTAGCAAGGACGCTTAAACTCCCTTTATCGGAATAATCAAAACGCCCGATAAGGTTGGCATTATGGCGATCATACTGATTATTATCACGGTAACCGTCGGCGTGTGTTCTTCCGTAATTCAAGGAAATCATATGCTTGGTAGAACCCAAGTTCAAGCGATTTACGGAACGAAGTAAACCATAAGATCCCGCCGTAAATTCAGTCGTCGCAAAACTCCTTTTATCCAAGTCCGTATTCATAATAATGGAGCCACCTAAACCGGAACCGTAGTTACTTACGTTGGGGCCTTTTACCACTTTCACCTTATCGATAATTCCCAGATCAATATCCTCCAAGGAGGTCTGCCCTACCCCGTCGGTAATCGGGATACCATCTATATACGCCCTGATTTTTGCCGTAGTAAACAAGGAACGATTTCCGATTCCTCGAATGGTAATACGGTTGGTGTTCAAAGCGCCGGAATGCATATTGACACCGGTAACGCCATTGAGCGCCGAGGTAATCGCTACGCCATCATTTATTTTTAAATCGTCCTCCTTTAATTCAGCGTAATTAGCGGAATTGAGAAGGCGTGAATCCGTAACCGTAAACTGAGGGGGATAACCTCTAATATTAATGTCGGCAATTAGAACCTCTAGGGGAACTGAGGCGTCCGTCACTTTTACCTGCTCTACCGACATCCCGACATAGGAAAAAATCAAGGTTACCGGCAAACTATCTACCGTAATCGAGAATTTACCATCAATATCCGTCGTGGTGCCCCTGACGGTATTTTCCAAAACCACATTCGCCCCTATCAATGGTTCCCTTGTGCTATTTTCATACACCGTCCCCTTAATTTCTACTTGTGAGAATGCGGAAACAAAGCAAAACATCAATACTAGAAAACCGGTAAACCTTTTCATTCTTCAGATTTTGATGATGGGCAAATGTAGAAAATTAAGGACGGCTTCCTTGTTTCCCCTATCAGGAAATATCTTCGATGCATGGAGGAATACATTTTTGTCTACGGGACATTGAAAAGAGGACATAAAAACCCTGCAGCAAAGTGGTTTCATGAAAGAGCGGAATTCGTTACGACAGCAAGAACCGTGGGAAGCCTTATTGACTTGGGGGAATATCCCGGCTTTCTCCTTGAAGGTGATTCGGAGATCAAAGGGGAAGTTTTCAAATTCAAATCCCCAGAAGTCCTAGCCTTTCTGGACAAATACGAAGCCGTGGAGGAAGGTCTTTACAAACGTGTAAAGCTACCCTGCATTCAAGGCATCAAGGATGTTTGGGTGTATGTCTATACAGGGACAAGAAAGGGTAAAATCATTCCTTCCGGAATATTTTAGAGGAATCTTGGTGTAATAATTCCTATTTTCATACCATGAATAGAAGCAAGTGTTTGGCTACCCTAATTTTCCTATTCGGAATAGTCGTGGTAATGAAGGGACAAATCGTATATGACGATTTCGAGGGCAATTCAAATATCTCCACTTGGGCGGGTGATGATTGCGGCATGGATAATTCATTTTCCAATCCCGTTCAAAACGGGGATAACGCCTCAAATACGGTACTTCGATACGAGGATTACGGCGGGCAATACGCCAATGTCCGATTTGATGCACCTTCCAATTTCGACCTTTCCGGCGATAAGGAATTTTCCTTGAAGGTATACCTTCCTTCTAATGGAATGACGGGCAGTCAAAACCTTCAAATCTCCTTGAAACTCCAGAATAATACCTTGAACGAGCCTTGGACTACCCAAAGTGAAATCATAAAATCATTGTCTACGGATCAGTGGCAAACCGTTACATTCAATTTCGGGGAAGACCCCTTCATAAATTTGGATGGCGGAAGCCCCAACCCGACGGATAGAACCGATTTTAACCGCGTCGTTCTTCAAATCAACGGTGAAAACAACAACGACCAAGTACTGGCTTACTTGGATGATTTCATTTTTGACGAGGCGGAACCCCAACCCGATCCATTCCCCTTCCTCATTTTTTCCGATGAGTTTAATGAAAACGGGGATCTTGATGAAAGTAAATGGTTCAGGCAGCACATTATCCC
>JAHDDF010000449.1 GCA_020629475.1 Saprospiraceae bacterium | reverse complement strand
CTAACAACAACCACTCCCCGGCTTGCAAGTATTATTACTCACCACCAATTCCGAAAGACTGATTTCCTCTTTTACCACAGGAATTTCGCATTTATCCGGCGCTAGGCAATCCGTGGATTTAGCAACCAATAAAAACGTATCATTTTCAAAATCCAAGCCGTATTTACCGATGGTAGCCCCTTGGTATTCCACCTCGATTTCCGCATCCTCTAAGCCTAGTTTGTCTTCGGCGATGGAGATAATGTTTAGGAGCTTCTCCGCTTGTAAACGATGGTCAAGATCATCCGAATACCACAACTGAAAATTCACGGTGGATTCCTTCCGGATGGTTCCTCCGCAGTCTATGAAATTCTTCGTGATTTGACCTACTTCCGTAATGTGGTAGTGCCCGGGAACGAAGGCACCGGTCGGTAACATAAATACCGGTTCTTGGATACCTGCGAGGTGTTGTTTGAATTTGGATAATTTCATGGGTTCCTTGAATTTTGTAGGGTAAATATCGGTTGTTTTTTGATTTTTTCTGCGGGGTAGGGCTTCACCCTACCCTTTGCCATTGTCGGTCGGTTCCGACCTTCTTTTATACACCTAAAATACGGATTGATTCAGCCTCTCGGCTAAAGCAATATCATTTAGTTTTCTTCTGATGACAAATGGACAAAAGAGGTCGACACGACCGATAATTCATTAGCGTAGGGTGAAGCCCTACGCGATTTCAAGATTTCAAAAACCGATTCAACTTCGTTACCATCTCAAAACCTACCGCCGGTGGATCATATTCATATTGCCCGAATTCGGATACCCATTGGATGCCTTTAATGGAATTGGTAAAGAGAATGCCTTCCGCATTTTCCAAGATAGCGGGAGCCAAGCCCAAGTGGATAAAATTATAACCCAACTTTTCCTTTAGCACCTTACGCATAACCCCATCAATACCGCCGTAATTCTTGAAGTTGGTGTAAATCATGCTGCCGTTTACCACTAGGATATTGGAGGACATACCATCCACTACCATACCCATTTCGCCCTTGATGAATACCTCGTCCCAGCCGTTGGCTTTGGCTTCACGGGCGGCATATACATAAGGGAGGGAACTGCCTGTTTTTATACCTGAAAGAGGTGTTTTGTGAAGGAGTTGTTCTTCTAGCAATCCTACTTTCAAGCCCTTGGAAGAAAACTCGAAACGAGGGCTATCCAAGGGGCTGGTCTCTATTAAAAAATGTAATCCGTCGGAGGCGGGGGTGTACAAGCCGCCGGGATCACGGAAAACCATGAAGCGAACACGGTGATTGCCGGTACCGCCAATCAATTTCCGGATTTCCGTCTCTACAAAATAAATATCGAAGTGGGCGGGATTATCATAGCGTAAAACGCGCATGCCCTTGAGCAAGCGTTCGAAATGCAAATCCAGGAAAGGGATTTTCCCGTCGAATACACGGAGGGTTTCGAATAAGGAGTCTCCGTACTTGAATGCCCTATTGGCAAGGGAAACGGACATCTCGGATGCTTCCCCTACCCTTCCGTCCAAATTGACGCGGGTACTCATTTCTTAACGGCTAACTTTGCCTTCACCACGTACTTCACCAAGCGCTCCATTTGCTCATCGTTTACGGAGAAAATGGCATAGGAATCACCGGGTAGAATGATTTCGTACAACATGAATTCCTCCAACAAATCCATTTCAACGGCACGCTTCAATGTTCCTAGGAACGGATCCTTGGGTTTCTTGACGTCCTTGACCGTTTCGTACAATTGCATCAAGGCACCACGGTATGGGGTAAGGATAAGACCGTTGGGTGTTTTGGAGGTTACTTCTTCCTTGAAACCGGGTTCGAATTGATAAGCCGCTTGATACATGGCATAGCCCAACCAGTTCTGATCCATTACGTTTACGATGACCTCGCCTTCCGCATTTTGGGATACTTCAGATTTATCCATAAAGGTCCACCTTCCTGATTTTGCCTTGCAAGACTTTCCTAGGGACCAAAGCAAATCATCCGACTCGTTTTCCATACGGTTGATAACGGTAGAAGCCGCAATCAAATCCAAGCCTTCCCTTCTGGTTTTCTTATTTCCGGCAAGGAGATTCGCCAGGCGGCGTCTCGCCACGAAATCCACCATATTCCCGTCTATCGCTTTTCGGTAAAAGGCAATCGCTTTTTCGTTATTCCCTTCCCGCTCGTAGGTCATCCCGATGCGGGTCATTAAGTAGGTATCATCCTTCCTTGGCTCAAGAAGCGCTTCATACTTAGCGCGGGCATCCGCAAAACGACCTTCCGCCATGTCCTTCTCCGCCTTGAGGAAATTGATATCATCATCCCCTTTATAACTGTAATAGGTAGTTTTCATAATACCGTCCACCTTCCGACGGCACATGATATCCCGAAGGGGTTCTTCACTCAAAGTTACGGGCGTACCTTCACCTTCCTTGTTTCCTATCTTATACGTTAATTCGGATGCCTCTAATTTCCGCAGCAATTCCGCCGTACTTTGAGCCGATAGTGAAAAACAAACCAACAGGCAAATCAAAAACGTGACTACTCTCATATCGTGGGGATTTTAGAATATGCCTCAAACGCAGGTCGGAACGACCGCAGCAACCAAAGCAAAGGGGTTTACCCCTTTGATCATTTATAAACGAATCTTAAATTCTATAAAAATTCCTAAATCTTCATTTCAGGAATATCCCCTTCCACTACCAATCTTCCTTCCGTAGCGTTTTGGATATCCTCTACGGAAACGCCGGGTGCGCGTTCAAGGAGTTTGAAACCATCCGGCGTTACATCCAAGACCGCCATATTGGTTACGATTTTTTTCACGCAACCCACACCGGTCAAGGGAAGGGAACATTGCTTGAGCAATTTGGATTCCCCTCTTTTATTGGTATGCATCATCGCCACGATGATGTTCTCGGCGGAAGCTACCAAATCCATGGCGCCTCCCATTCCTTTTACCATCCTTCCGGGTATTTTCCAATTGGCGATATCCCCGTTATCGGCTACCTCCATGGCACCTAAAACGGTGAGTTGTACGTGCTGGCCACGAATCATGGCGAAGCTCGTAGCGGAATCAAAAATCACCGCACCGGGCAAGGCGGTAATGGTTTGTTTTCCGGCGTTGATCATATCCGCGTCCTCCTCACCATCGAAGGGAAAGGGTCCCATTCCTAGGATTCCGTTTTCGGATTGAAATTCAACACTTACGCCTTCGGGGATATGATTGGCTATTAAAGTAGGAATACCGATACCGAGGTTAACGTACCAGCCGTCCTTCAGTTCTTGGGCAATCCTTTTTGCTATTCCGTTTTTATCTAACATTTCTTTCTAAGATTTAGGCTATACTAAACAATTCTGTTGTTCTTTTTCAAGAAGAGCAATCGCCTAAAATTTTGTCATTCAGA
>JAHDDF010000448.1 GCA_020629475.1 Saprospiraceae bacterium | reverse complement strand
GTGCCGTTTTTAACAAACAAGCCAAAATTGACGTAGCCCGTTTTGATGATGTCCTAGGAGTATTTACGCCTCAAATCGGTTTGCACATTAACTCCTATAATCCCTTGGATGAGCCGGAAGACGAGGAAACACTATGGTATGCCGAGGAAGATTCTTACATCGACATGCCTGCCTCTTGGGGAGGAAGGATGGAGCTGCAGGATATTGAAGCCATTGATATCTCCACACCTTTTTCCAGGACGCTTCATTATTACGTGAATAAGATTGAAACCTCCGAGGTAGATGCTTGGGTAAGACCCGATGTCGGTTTTGCGCAAGTAGAACGTGATGTTACCCGAACGAACTTTAATCGGACGAAGTCACAACCCTTCATTTACTTCGCCATGCGGATAGATATCCGTGGACGAGAGGATAATGCGCACATCAAAGGCCGTTGTACCTCCTGCCCCTCCTCCGATAAAGGCGCGCCGGACATCCACATCCAACCGAGAACCGCACCCGTACCCACCATTTGGGTAGGTTTACCCTTGGAAGTCCGTGATGGTCGTATTACCTACGGTGATATCAGGACCTTCATGGATGCCCACATCCAAGCCGGCGGTATTTGCGATGGCATTTTGGATGGAAACTGTAATGATCTTTCTAATTACCGAGGAATCATCCAAGAGGAAATTCGTAAAGGAATAGAGGATGCCCTAGGCAATGCTCGCATCAAAAGAAATATTGAAAACTCCCTGAATGAAGGTCTTTCCGATTTCGGCAATATCCTTTTCTCCGAGCCGATAAATACAAGGGAACTCCTAGGAAATATCAAGGAAATTTATATTACCAACGGGGAGTTGGTGGTGGAGTATTAGCATTCTCTAGTCAGGCCGACAGTGTCTTAGGTTTGAAAACCACTTGTGGTATTAATTCCGGTGATTTCAAGCAAAATACTGTCGGTTTGACTCACGCAAAGCAACAAATAGGATCGGCTCAGTCGGAGACTGAGTCGCTACTTCCCAATACAAAACCGCGAAAAAATAGAATCCAACAAATCATCCGTAGAAATTTCCCCCGTAATTTCCCCTAGAAACGTGAGCGATCTACGGATATCCATCGCAATAAAATCCTGCGTAATACCTTGGTCCAAACCCGTAAGGACATCATTCAAGGACTCATTGGATTTTTGAAGCGCCTCGTAGTGGCGGGCATTGGAAATAAGTGTAGAAGAAGCATCCGCCTTGCCCTCAAGAACGGATTGATATAAACGCTCCTTGAGATATTCCACGTTCATATTATTCAAGGCGGAAGCCGTAATGATTTGCCCAAGGGGAAGTAGCTCCGAAACAAAGGACTCCGCTTTCGTATACGGATTCAAATCCATCTTATTCGCCACCGCAAGAATGGAAACCTCGTCCCGCTTGATTTTACGGATATCCTCCGCTACCTCTTCCGGAGAAGTTTCAACGACATCAAAAACATAAATCAAAAGCGCGGATTGCTGGATTTTCTCCATTGTTTTCCGGACACCAATCGCCTCGATTTTATCCGAGGCATCCCGAATACCTGCCGTATCAATTAGGCGGAAAGTAACACCGTTGATATTCAGCGTTTCCTCGATAGTGTCCCGCGTAGTACCCGCAATTTCGGATACGATGGCGCGGTCCTCATTCAGTAAGGCATTGAGCAAAGTGGATTTTCCCGCGTTCGGTCTTCCCGCAATGACGGTACTGATGCCCTCCTTGATGGCATTCCCCAAGCGGAAAGAATCAATCAAGGCACGGATCAGCCCTTGGATTTTTTGCACCAAATTCCGCAAAGCCGTCCTATCCGCGAATTCCACGTCCTCCTCCCCGAAATCCAATTCCAATTCTATCAAGGCGGCAAAGTCAATCAACTCCTGTCGCAAATGCGCAATTTCATCCGAAACACCGCCACGCATCTGCTTCATCGCCATATCATGACTCGACTCCGAATGAGAGGCAATCAAATCCGCCACCGCTTCCGCTTGCGACAAATCCATTTTCCCGTTCAAGAAGGCACGTAAAGTAAATTCCCCCTTCCGCGCCAAGCGCGCACCCTTCCGCACGAACAATTGAATCAGCTCCTTAATAATGAACGGGGAACCATGACAAGACACCTCACAAACGTCCTCCCCCGTATACGATTTCGGGTTCTTGAAAATCGTAATCAATACTTCATCCACGATACGCCCTTCCTCATCCCGGACGGTTCCGAAATGTGCCGTATGCGTATCCTGTTTTCCTAGGTTTTTCCCGAAGAAAACATCATCACAAATGGAAATCGCCTTCCCGCCGGAAAGCCGTATTACACCGATGGCGCCTTCGCCGTTAGGCGTGGCTAAAGCCACAATCGTATCCGTTAAATCGTACAAGGAAATTCAATTTTCCCCAAAGATACAACAACAAAAAAAGGAGACGCATTCTTAATGCATCTCCTTCTCCAAACCGAGGTCTTCCGACCTCGGGTCTTTCACTCCAACCCGTGGTCTTTTGACCTCGGGTTAATCGTGCTTCTGATTATATATGGAACGGTTCGCCTTCGCTTGCCGTGTTTTGATTCTTGCCCTTTCCGCCGGCGTAACTACACCATCTGCTTTAGCGCGTTTCTCCGCACGATGGATGGCACGTTGCTGCTTGGCGAGTGCTTTGGTTTCCGCCTTGGTTAATTCCCCGGATTTTACACCTTGGGCAATTTTTGCCTTTTGTTTTTTCTGGGTCGCGTTTATGCCGTTTTGTGCTTGAACAAAAGAGAAAGCGCATACCGCGATTGCTGTTACGAACAAGGATTTGATTTTCATGATTCCGATATTTTCGATGTGTGTAATTATTTCGTTGTTTGCTTCTCTGACCAAGGCTTATGGAAATCGTTTAATATGCTTCTTGTTAAAAAAATCATAAGGGATTGTAATCCTTGGAATCATTGTCTTCTCCTTAAGGCATGATTGATTTATTATCTTTTCTTTTTGATGATTGTATTTATTCCACCCTTTCAGGGTTTATATTGTTCTATTATTTATATCTAGTATTATTTCACCTCTTCGAGGTTCATAACCCCGAAGGAATGTAATATTCATTGTACGATACATTAACCATAAACGGCAAAACATTATCTAAGGACCAATTGAGGGAACAAGCAATGGAAATCCAAGTGTCCAAAGCACCCGATTGGCAAAAATCCCTATGGAAATTCATCACTAAATGGTTGGATGATAATGATACCGTAATCGTAAAAACATCCGGCACAACCGGAAAACCCAAACCCATTTCCTTGGAAAAGGAAAGGATGATCAATTCCGCCTTGGCAACCGGAAAGTATTTCAACCTCAAAAAAAACGACCGCGCCCTGCTTTGCCTTCCTTGCGATTATATCGCCGGAAAAATGATGGTGGTACG
>JAHDDF010000447.1 GCA_020629475.1 Saprospiraceae bacterium | reverse complement strand
AACGGAAGCAACACACTCACCGCAAGGGCAGGTAGCAAGAAACTCCTCTCCTGCCCCCTACACGTTACCGCAAAACAAAACACCCAAAATATTAGACTCAGACCCAAACAAGCATTCAAAATACCAAGCCACGCCCCTGCCCCAAACAAAAGGATTAGGGAAACCAAAACAATTAGCCCAAGAATTTTCTTTAAGTATTTATCGCCCATTGTGGCATTACGGGTTGGGTTTACGGAAATACGTCGTAAATTTAGCCCTCCAAAACTTACCACGTATAATTTTGACCAAATGGCTAAGAGAACGACAACGAGGTCCAGAAAGAAAAAAACCGCTTATACCAAGGAGCAATACCTCAGTTGGTACGAAACGGCATTGCGTGTTCGCCGCTTTGAGGAACGTGCCCTTGTAGAGTACGGAAAACAGAAAATCCGTGGGTTCTGCCACGTATATATCGGTCAAGAGGCGATTGCCGCAGCGTTGACCAGTGCCATCACTCCTGAGGACGCCGTAGTTACGGCTTATCGTCAGCATGGTGTAGCATTGGCTCGCGGACTAAGCAGCCGTTCTTGCATGGCTGAGTTGTTCGGTAAATATACCGGCTGTAACAAAGGGAAAGGTGGTTCCATGCACTTCTTTTCCAAGGAGCACCGCTATTTCGGTGGTAACGGGATCGTAGGGGCGCAAATTCCTATCGGAACAGGGATTGCCTTTGCTGAAAAGTACAAGGGAACCAAAAACCTTTGCGTTACCATGTTCGGTGACGGTGCGGCTAGGCAAGGCGCATTGTACGAGTCTTTCAATATGGCAATGACTTGGAACGTACCTGTGCTATACATCTGCGAGAACAACGGTTACGCAATGGGAACTTCCGTTGCAAGGACTTCCAACGTTAAGGACATCCATGAAATCGGTGAGGCATTCGATATGCCGCATGAGGCAGTGGATGGTATGGATACCGAAAAAGTACATGAGGCAATCAAGCGTGCGGCGGATCATATCCGCGCGGGCAAGGGTCCTTATTTCCTTGAAATTAAGACCTATCGCTATAAAGGTCACTCCGTTTCCGATCCGGCGAAGTACCGTACCCGTGAGGAATTGAATTCCTACCGTGATCGTGACCCGATTAAGCAATTGGAGAAAACCATGCTTGACGGGAAAATTGCTTCCGAGGAAGAAGTTAAGGAGATAAAAGCAAAAATCAAGGCGGAGGTAGAGGATGCGGTTAAGTTCTCCGAGGAGAGCCCCTACCCTCCCGCGAGTGAATTGTATACCGACAATTACATACAAGAGGATTATCCGTTTATCATGGATTAATCGCCTTAAATGGCATAAAAAAAGGGAGTTGAGAAATCAGCCCCCTTTTTTTATGCCAGGAAACCTTAAAGTAATACCTAGCAAATCCATAAAACATACTATCTTTGCACGGATTTTCTAAAATGCAAAACAGACGCTTTAGCAATGGCTAGAAGAAAAAAGCAGACCAAGCAAGAAGAGGATACGCTAATCGACGTAGTTGGTGGCGTAAATAACGCACAGGATTATTTCGAGAGAAACCGTAATACCATTTTAGGTATCGCAGTCGGATTCGCCCTTTTAGTGGGTGCCTTCGTTGTATACAAGTATATGTACTTGGACCCAAGAAAAGCCGAGGCTTCCACCGCATTGGCTGAAGCACAGGAGAAATTCGAGAGCGCCGCTTACACCGAGGCATTGGATGCCCCCGGGAATGGAGGAAAAGGATTCTTGGATATCATTGATGAGTACTCGGGGACTCCCGCAGCTAATACGGCACAGTTCTACGCCGGGCTTTCTTATTTGCACCTAGGTAAGTTCGAGGCCGCTATTGAATACCTTTCGGACTACAAAGCCAAGGATGATGTTACCCCTGCGTTCAAGTTCGGTGCCTTGGGTGATGCCCATTCAGAGCTAGGTAATTCGGCGGAAGCTATCGCTAACTATAAAAAGGCGGCTTCCACAAAAGGAAACGACTTTACTACACCATTCTATTTACTTAGATTGGCGAGTTTTCAAGAGAAAAACGGAAATTCCGACGATGCCGTAGCCGCATACGAAAGAATTACCAAGGAATTCCCTAAATCACCTCAATTCGTTGAGGCGGAGAAAAGCTTAATTCGCTTGAAAGGGTAAATCCGGGCAAACAAATAATACCAAAGCGGGAGCATTTCATTTGTGCTTCCGCTTTTTTTATGTTCCTCTTTAATATTAAGGTCTTTTTTTTCGAAAGGAAGGGGAATCGGTTTACCTTTGGCGACATAGGAAACCTATTCGTTTTTTTTATAAACTTTAGCAAGATGAAAGCATTGAGATTCACTGTATTCGCTCTTTTCTGTTGCGTAATCGCTATCGGTTGCAAAAAGAAAGAGACTACCACCACAGGTGGAGATGACACCACTACTACAACAACGACCACTTCCGGTATCGACTTCGACGGATTGGCAAAGGGCGTTTGTGATTGCACTTCCGACCTTTTGAACCTTATGGATAAGCAAAATGAACTTACCGAAGCGGGCGATACCGAAGGTCTAACCGCTCTTCTTACCGATATGGCGCCAAAGTTGACCAAAATGGAAACTTGTATCACGGAACTCCAGGCTAAGTATCCCGGTGTTGACGGTGATCCTGAGAACGAGGCAAAAGCGGAAGAAGCACTTAAGCGTGTTTGCCCGAAATTCGCTGAGATGCAAGCTTCTATGGGGCAGTAAGGATACTTTATCTGAAAAAGATAAACCACCACATGATAGGGCGGCCGGAAAATTTCCGGTCGCCTTTTTTGATGTACTAGAGCAATTTATTCTAAATTTTCTTAATTTGTGACAACCAAACAAGTCACAAATTATGTCCGGATTACTTAACCGTTTTTTGGCGGGTATTGTCCTATTCATCAGTTTTACCCCCATATCCTTTTCCCAAATAGACCAAGCTCCCGCTACGGAAATCAACTTAGGGGTGGAAGTATGCAAGTGTAGCTCCGAATTGCTTTCTTTAGCAAAAGAATTCAATAAGGCTCGTGAAAAAGAAGACGGAAAAGCCATTATGCATTTAAGAATGCAGGTAAAACCCGTTCGTGAAAAATTCTTATCCTGCGTAAAAGGTCTAGCCGAAAAAGTCCCTACTGAACGTTTCAAAAATCTCGATACCGAACTTAGAAAAAGTTGCCCCGAGTGGTTCAATGTAGGCAAATAGCATAAAGGCTTAAATAGGTAGACTTTAGACGCTAGACTCCGTTTTGTTACTTTAGCAAACAACTGTCTAATATCTGACCGTACTCTCATTTAAACTTAAGGACAAAAGAACTGCGGGTTAACAGCAAAAGGAAATATAACAAGTCGCACCTATGGCGCTTGATTTTATATTGCAAATTGCCTTCAAATCATTGTTTG
>JAHDDF010000028.1 GCA_020629475.1 Saprospiraceae bacterium | reverse complement strand
GATTTACCTAATGGAGCCTAGAACTTATACTTGATTTGTGCCTTAACCTCGGATCTCATGGGTTTGGCTATTTCCTCCAAACCACTCCCGAAGGTTTCTTGATTGGCATAATAGGTTTGTGCAAAACGAAGTTCCAAGGTCATGTTCCGGATACCTTTGTACCGCATTCCCAAGTAAAATCTAGTTCCTCGATTATAATAAGGGGGAACGGAAAAAGACAATAGGATATCGTTTTCATAAGCATAGATACGGGAGTCATAATCATCCGTGTCAAATAGAGCAAACCTTCCTTTGAAGGAAAGCGGGAAACCGATGGGGGAGTAGATGACGTCTTGGAACAACATAAAACCATCCGAGATGCCGCCCGTCCCGTTTTCAAAACGGGAATATTCCGCTCGCCATCTTAGTTCCAATGCCTTGCTTACGTTTTGTTGGAGGTGCAACCTAAGTTGGGTTCTGCGGGTATCTACCAAGAAATCGGTGGCGGTTACATTGTCTTTGGCGTTGCGCTCCTTGAATTCATCGCGGAATTGGAGATAAACGCTCATTTTACGCTTTCTTTTGTAAGTGATACGGGCCAAGTATTCATGCCCTTTTGAAGGAGCATCCACGCCGGAACGCAGCCAAGGATGCCGCCACGTATCGAAGTATCCCCTGAAGGACCAATGCTTATTGGGTTGGATTTCAATACCCAAGTAAATACCTCGTTCATTATTGCCGCTACTGGTTTCCGCGAAAACGTTTGGATACAATGCTTGGTAATCCGCATCATAATGACGGTAAGCGATACTCATGTCGACACCACGGTCCAAACCAATGATTAAACCATTGAAAGATGCAAGTCCTCCGTTATCTGAAATCGCGGTTTCACCAAAAAAGTTGAAGTTCCTGAGAATCAATGAATAATCCAAGGAGGCATTAAGCAACTGATCACCGTTAAAAAAGAATTGGTTATAGGTTTGATAATTCCTTTCCAGCGGGGTGTTGAATTTGTCGTAAACGACATTAGCGGCAATGTGCCAATTCTTCTGCTTGTACTTTATGGTACCTCCGGTAGAAAGGTGATTGATGGAGTTCTTATCATCAATTTCCGCTTGCGTCCGATGTAAACCTGAGGTTTGCAAGGATGAAACTTGAAGGATGTCGGTATCTAAATCCGTTGTGTCAATGGCGGAAATATTAGCATCCCTTTGCCTGTATGAACCGAATGCCATGATTTCGAAATTCTTCCCGAAATTCAAGTTTATGGCACCTCCTCTTTTATATAAATCCTCACCGATTGAAGTGTACGGACGTAAAGGTCTTCCTGATTTTTTTATCTGGTTGACAAAGGCACTTTTTCCTGTTCCGAATCCGTCGAACATGATAAGACCTTGCCCCATGTTTACCGCATAATCACCGATAGCGAGCCCTTTGATGGTCTTATTGATATCCTTTAAAAAGAAGTGGGCGGTATAGAAATCGAATCCGGGAAAACCGGAGAATGGTTCACCTGCATCTTGCTCCAAGCTAAATCCGTAACTAAGTTTGGTTTCATATTGATGCCTGAAACGGATATTGAATTTATTTGGGCTGCCCAAATAGCGTGTTGCCGTTTCGCCATCGGGAACGTCGGAGAATCCTTTCTTTTCCTCCAAGATTCTATCCCATCTAGCGTAGAGGGTGTTATTCCCTTGGAAGAGCATTTCCCCGATTGGAACATTATAATCATCAATCCCCTTTTTTACGGTTACGAAGGGAAGGAGAAGCTCAATGGTATTTTGGTCAAAAGATGGAATGGATTGCAATTCGTAAAGGGCTATGAAAGCGCCCGCATCTCTCCGGTACCGGATAAAGTCATTGATTTGAACATCGGAGAGGAAACGAAGTTCCTCAAGGATTTCAGCGCTGGCTTCATTTAGGTCTAAGGGCTTTTCCAAGTAAGCTTCAAGGAGTTCGTATATGGAGTTGTCCTCGAATCCGCCGCCGTCCTCCTCTTCAATGGCGGCAATGAGTTCCTCAATTCGGTCACGGATAATATTAAATTCCGCGACATCAATTTTGCGGTCCCCGTCTATTTGTCCCCATAGGCTCGTTTGCCATAAGCAAATCAGGAGAAGGGGAGTAAGTAATTTCCTCTTCATGCTTATTCAGGGTTTTCGTCTTTCTTACCTATTACATAGGAGAAATTTACGGCAGGCGTAAATCCTAAGTCATAATGGTAAGCGGAAGCAATATCCAATAATAAACCGTTCTTTAGTCTCAGGCCTAGGCCAAAGGCGTTTTGCAGTGGCTCCGTGCTTACGCCCGCCCGTAGGCAAAGGATATCGATTAAGTAGTATTCTACCCCCGCCTTGAAGGAGAAATCCAAATCGATGTCTTTTTCCACTTCACCCGAAATGATGAGTTTTTCATTCGGTGAGTATGCCGCACCGAGTTTGAAAACCGTTGGTACTTTTTCATCCGGTACGATTTCTTGCCGAACGGGGCTGAATATGTGCGCCCCGATTCTAAAATCCTCCGTTAATTGTGCCTGGACACCCAATTCAAAAGTGAAAACCGCCTTATTTCCATATTCAGGAATACTAAAACCTAAATAATCGAATTGTGCACCTAAGGCTACTTTTTCACCTAATTTTCTGGCGTAAGCCAAACCGATTCTGGTTTCATTGTAACCTGAATAACCAAAATAATTGGCGCTAAGCCCAAATGTTCCTGCATTTCCGGTAGGGTAGGCGAATGCGGCTGAAAAACTACTGATTTCACTCGTGAAAAACCGTCTTTCCGTACCGATTGTAAAACCCATCCCATCCAAATAGGCTAGCCCTGCTTGGTTAGAGAATGCGGCGGAAATACCTTGGAAATTGACGGAGGCATCACCCATGGCGATACCTCGGGCTCCGGCATAGGGAGGAACCCCGTTTTGGGCACTCAATATGGTTCCGAATCCCAAGAGAAAAAGTAAGGGTAATAGAGCTTTGTATCTCATTGTTCCGGTGTTTGGATTTTGTTTTGCTTACGGTTGGAATCCGTTGTCTCTCGTGATTTGTGCGTAATATTCTCCCGCTTTCGTCATGGTGCGGTCCATGGTTTCAAGATTTATCCTTACCAATCCGAAGCGGTAGGTCGGACCGAGGTTCCATTCAAAATTGTCCCAGGTTGACCAGTGAATATAGCCTTTTAAGTCTACCCCTTCATCGATCACCTCCCGCATAATGGTTAGATAATCCTTGATACTGGAAATCCGTTTGTCGGAATCATCCGTACAAATCCCGTTTTCCGTGATGATAATGGGTTTTTTATACTTGTTGTGGAATCGTAAGATTATTTCCTTGAATGATTCGGGGACGTATGCCCACATCTTATCATGTTCGAGCCCCATTTTCTTCAATTCGCCCGGGTTTTCGATTTCGGTGACCGGAAAAGGTCTCATGGGTACGTAAGCATAGTAGCTTAAACCCCAATAATCCAATTTTGCGAAATGCTTGGGCGCGAAGTCAATGAACCACCAATCGGCAAATTTGGCGGCTATTCTCCCAAGGAAATTTACCCCAACGAATTTTACGGTATTGCATGAAATCCCGACCAATTTATCGGGGTAAGCTTTCTTTATTTTGTCGTAAATGACATCATGGGCTTTCCCCATATTTTTAATGGCGCGATTGCCCGAGAAATAATTCTTTTTAAATGGAGGGAAACCACCCATTACATAGCCGTTTACGGCATATACGTTAGGTTCATTAAACGTATTCCAATTCTCTACGAGGTCACCGAAATGTTTAATGCACTTTTCAGCGTAATCAATAAAGGCATCCAAGTTTTTCTCCTTGAGCCATCCCCCCATTTCCTCATACCAATTGGGGTGCATGAAGTGGTGGATGACGAACATGATTTTAGTCCCTTCCTGATTTAGCTTCGTAAAGAAATCCCTGTATTCCTCCACGACTTCGAGGTCGAATTCCGCGAAAGGGGAAGTTTGGAGTCTTGCCCAATCCACCCCACATCGGTACATGCTTCCGAATTGTTTGATATACCCCACATCTTCATCCCGGCGTTTTTCATGGTCCGTTGTCCGTTTGAATACGTATCCGTCCATGGCTTGAACGCCGTTCCAATTGTGATCGGTGGCGGTTTCTACTTGAGCCGCCGCAGTGGATGTACCCCAAATAAAATCCTTAGGGAAGGAGATGAAATTTTCTTTACTCATGTTTCTTTTCGTCGACCGTGCAAGATAATAAAGTCCTAGGAATGAACTTGTAAATTTAAGGTTTGGTATTTATCAAATTGATGCCTTGGGAAAGTAAGAAAATCCAAAATATATCTTGAAAAAAAAGACATTTTATAAAATTTATGCTTAAACTAGTGTCGAAACCGGGACCCAGGTCTTGAGTTTAGTTCTTTGAAAAGCTGCAACAACCCCATTTTCTGCCCCTTTCTTTTTGGCACCTTAATAATTGCATTGACACTCTTGACTTACCCCAATAGCTATTGTCGTGCATTTTATCTCACTTTCAAATACCAATAAAAGATGAAAAACTTTTTGAATCTTAAAACACCTTTAATGGTTGTTGTAGCATGCTGTCTCCTTGGGGGGATACTTACCTTCACTTCCGCTAATCTTCAGCCGGATGATTCCGAAAAAATCAAACTTTTGGAGGAGACCATCACCGAAATGAAAGCCGAAATGGAAGCACCGGAGTATTACGATCCTTTCATCGGGGAAATCTCAATGTTCGGAGGAAATTTCGCACCACGAGGATGGGCACTTTGTGATGGTCAGCTGTTGCCGATTAGCCAATACTCCGCTTTGTTCTCTATTCTAGGAACTACCTATGGTGGAGACGGTAGAACCACGTTTGCATTACCTGATTTGAGAGGTCGTGCGCCTATTCATGCCGGAAGGGGTCCGGGGCTAGATGAAGTAAAACTAGGGCAAAAGCTTGGCGCTGCACAACTAGGTTCTCCACGGGCTACCAAGAAAAGTGTTGACGATAGAGCTTTCCAAAATGCAGGAAGTTCATCCGTAATCACAGGGGTTTCAGGGGAAACCAATACTAATTACCAACCATCCCTAAGCGTAAATTACATTATAGCATTAACGGGTACATTCCCTTCAAGGAATTAAAAATTGGCTTAGGAAAGAACTTGTTTAAGATTTAAACATTCAAAAGCCCTCACCGGAATTTCCGGTGAGGGCTTTCTTATTTATATGCTAAGACAATGATTATTGAATGAGGAACTTCCGAACCTCTAAACCTTTTCTTCCTGTAATCTCAATAAAGTAGACTCCCGTGTTTAAGTCGGATACATCCAAATCCAAGAAGGAACCCCTTCCTGAACCTGCCTTAATATCTTTTCCTGATACATCTAGTACCTTATAATCATACTCAAGCATTTCACCGAATTCAAGAGATAAATTATCCTTTGCCGGATTCGGGCTCAATTTCATGGACGGGTAGGCGCCGGGTTCTTGAACCGCCACGTCATCATCAAGTTTTAGTATGATTTCAGTAGGATGGTCACTTACGGGAATAATGGAACCATTGGGACGGACAACGGTAATGCCTGATGGGCTTAATAGCATCGGTATATCTTGGTCCTCGGATCTATTTACCACGATATCGCCGATGATGGTGAAGTCAACCCTAGCTACGGAACCCCAGCCTGAAACCGGTTGTTGGTTGATTTTTGATACGGCGGCATCAAAAAATCCGGGCTCGCTTTCCTTTCCGAGGGAAATTAAATCAGAGGGAGAGCCTATGAAGGATTCCGGGTCATGTGAAATAACCACGGAGCCGGGCAAAATCAACTCCGAATCGAATGAAAGGGAATATGCCATCCCGTAAAAGTCGGTTACGGGGATGTTAGGGGAACCCAACATCATTTTAGCGGAAATTTGTACTAAGCCGGGATTATTTGGGTTGACTATTATCGTATCGTCATCGAATTCTAAGTAAAACGGCGGGTCGTAAAGGCTGGAACTGAGTGGCTCCAATCCATTGTGCTCCATTTGGAAATTTAGGTCGATGGCATCGAGGTCGTATTTGTCGATAATCCCGTCACCGTTACAATCCAAGTGCTTGAGGTCAACACCTTGCATGTAGGAGTCTCCCCAATTGGAGCATTCTTGACCATCCCATTCATCTGAAGCATCCATCCTTGCCGGGCCGGTTGTCCAATAATGGATTCCGATAGGAAGGACATCGTAAATATTGGCTTGTTGATCCCCGTTTACGTCGCCGGGGAATACGCAATCCGTGTAGTAACAAGGATTATAATTTTCTACGATTATATCAGCGGAGAAAACGCTTTGGCAGTTGGCTTGGTCCGTCAATGTGGCGGTAACCTCGTAGTAACCGTTGTTCATATAGGCATGATCAACGAAGGAGCCACTTCCACCGGTCCCGTCCCCGAAATCCCAAATGATTTCATACGGGGCTGTCCCTCCTTGGGCTTGTGCCTCAAAATTTACCATTCCGCCTTCCAATGCATTCCAGGTAAAAGAAACGGAACAGGGCGGGCTAAAATCGGTGGTGCTTCCTTTCAAGGAACCGATCCCGAAAAGGAGGCAAAAAGCCCACGCAAAAAGCAGTCGTGTAGTGGTTTTTTTCATTCTCCTTTCCGTTTTGTTGTTGGAAATACTTTCTCAACTAACAAAGTCTGAATAATTATTCAGGAATAAAATAACATTTTTTTGCAAAAATACCAAAGAAATAGTTTACTTTACTTTTGTAAAGCATTGATTTTGTTTTTATTGTGTTATAGTTTGTTTGTAATAAATACCAAACGTAAGCTGTTTTGCAAATATGGGATGACAAGGTGGTTGAATTAATCCGATCTTTTTCAGGGGCGGAGTTGAACCGTTTTGGAAAATTTTTATTATCCCCATACTTTAATGAGAACGAACGGATTTCCGAAATGTTTTCTGTCTTGGCCGATTATGTTCGCCAAGACATGCGTCATGCCCGAAGGACGGATGCGTGGAAAAGGGTATTCGGGAATAAGCCTTTTGAAGAGCAAAAATATCGGCGTATTTGTTCTGATCTAACCAAGTTGGCTTACCGTTTTTTATCCGTTGAGACTTTAGAGAAGGATGCAATTGCGTCAAGTGCCAAACTCCTTGGAGGACTGAATTCCGTAGAATTACACAAGCATTATTTAACGGCTTTAAGGAATTTAAGAAGGGAACAAGAGCGTGATGAGATCAGGAACGCGGACTTTCATTTCTATAAGTTTCAATCTGAATATGAATCGCATGTCCATTTGGAAAGGATGAAGGCGAGTAGGAAAACCCTTTCCAATTTGCAAGCATCCGACAGGCACTTGGATATGTTTTACCTCATCAATAAACTCAAACATTATTGCGATTCCTTGAATTACAAGACTTTCCTGAATATCGGTATTGATATTCGATTACTTCCCGCCTTGCTACAATTCATTGAGGAGAATGGCTACTTGGAGGATCCTGCGGTGGAGATTTACTACGTAATTTCCAAAACGATCAACGATAGGGAAAACTCGGATTGGTACTACAAGTTGGTTGGCTTACTCGAAACACACTTCCGTATTTTCCCGAAGACCGAACTGCGGATGCTTTATGTTTATGCTACCAACTACTGCATTCAACATATTAATTTAGGGGAGAAGTCTTTTTATCGGGAATTGTATCAATTGTATTTCACGCTTCTCGAGAAGCGCATCATTTTCTCCGATGCGGATGAGTTGGACGAACGCCATTTCAAAAACATCATTACCCTAGGGATTCGTCTAGGGGATTTTGAAGGGGTGGAAGGTGTAATCCGGGAATATACGCCATTGCTAAAAAAGGAGCACCGGGATAATGCCTTTACCTTTAATCTTGCCCAGATGTACCATGCCAAGGGTGAATTCGGAAAGGTAATAGAGCAACTAAGAACGGTGGAGTACCAAGATATTTTCTATGCCTTGGGTAGTACGCTGCTTCTATTGAAAACCTATTATGAATTAGGGGAACATACGGCCATGGAAGCCCATATTGATTCCTTCCGGATTTACTTGAGACGGAATAAATTGGTGGCCGGTTCCGTGAAAACCCAATATCTCAATTTTCTGAGATTCGTAAAGAAAATGTATTCCTTACCGAGATATGCGGAAACGGAAGTAATTAAACTGCGTGAGAAAATAAAAGACACAAAACTGATCATCAACAAGGAATGGTTGTTGATGAAATTGGAAACGGATTTTGTTTCCGCTAAGGGTTAATGGCAAGCAGGATATACTGGTAATCAAGCGTACTATCATCCGTATCGGAAATCCGGTATCCCGCTTCCTCCAATTCATCAATGATTTCCCCAAGACCAACACGTACCTCTTCCGGCGGAGCCATTCCTTCGGGGATCTTCTTTTTCTTGTAATCAACCACAAGGAGTTTACCGCCTGATTTTAAGCCTTTCCTCAATTTCGTAAAATACTCAATCCTATTCCCGATAAAGCTGTAGGTGTTTACCACGATGACACCGTCTATTTCGGCATCATTGATTTTCGCGTCATCCGGCGGGACAAGTCGTGTTTCGATTTTGTCTGAAAAAGACTCAGGCAGTTTCATCTTTACGGAGTCGATATATGACAAGTATTCCTGATCAATATCAATGGCGATAACCTTGGATGCCTTTTCCGCAAGGCGGAAAGTAAAATAACCCGTTCCGCAACCTAAATCAGCAATAACAAGGTCCTCGTACCTACCGAGCATTTCCATTACCTTCTCCGGTTTTTGCCAAATATCCCTTGTTTTGTCCACCAATTCGGACATCAAGGAATCCACGTCGTCCGTTTCGGTGAAAGTGTACTCCGGTTTTTGTGGCTCCGGCCGGTTTTCAAGATTCTTCTTGATTTCCTTTTCATTTAAGTGGTGGAGCGGATGATTTTCCATGTATTGCTCCTCCGTTTTGCCACAAGCGGCAATCAAGAGAACGAGGAAGAAGAAAAGGATTTTGGTTTTCATTTTACAAGACGGATGCGGATTGTTGGGTAGAAGTTGCAATATAAATTTACCAACCGAATTTTTCCCAATCTTCATGGGTATCAATATCGGAAAGGCGGGGAAGTAGGGAAAAAGTGTGGTTTTTTTGCCTGCATTTCTCCAAGCTGTTTTCCAAAACGGATTCCGTACTCCATTCCATATCCTTAAACAAAAAGGGTAGGGGGCGGTTCATCCCAACCAGATAATATCCGCCATCAAGGGAAGGGCCGAATACTGCATCGACTGTTTTAAGGCTAGCAAAAGCCTGTTCAAGAATTTCGGATGTAATCCCCGGGCAATCCGTTCCGATGATTAAAATTTTCCCGGGAGGTACGGATGATGCGGCATTGAACATTCTTTGACCCAAATCATCTCCTTCTTGAAGTCTTTTTGAAAAATCGGAAGAGTCCCAACCATCATTTTGATCAATGAAATAGGAGCAAAATTGAAACCGATTGGCTTTTACCCCAAGGACCGTTTCCTTGGTTTTTTCCAAAAGAAGCTTGTAAATCCGCAAGGCCTCTTCCGCCCCGACTCCTTTTGCCAATCGAGTTTTTGCCTTTCCTAAAACGGGATTTTTCATCATAATAATGATGGAACCCGTTGTTTTACTTTTCTCCATAAAAAATCGGGATGCGGTTGTTTCCGCATCCCGATACAAAGGTGATTCATTTATTTTTTATCCACCCCATCCGGGGCTGCCTTTTCCGTCTTTTTTATCATCCGTCTTTTCGATTTTTTCACCGGATTCCAGTTTTTTCGAAACGGCGGAGTAGGGACCTTTGACGATTTCTTCCGCATCTTCCAAACCGGAAAGTACCTCGATGAATTCATCATCTTGAATGCCGGTTTTTACGATTCTTTGCTCAACCGTATCGCCTTTTACCACGAAAACGACCTCGTTCAAATCATCGGATTCCTTTTCCTCCTCGTCCTTTTCACGAGTCGTTACGGCTTGGATGGGAACGGTTAGGATGTCCTTTCGGGTGTTGGTATTAATTTCTACGGAGGCACTCATTCCCGGACGGAACGGGAATTTCGAACCGGTTTTTAGCAAATCATTATAGGATGCTCGATCAATCCTGATTTTTACGGTAAAATTAGTTACCTGATCATTCGTCAAGTTGATTCCTGTGGTATTTGCCGCCGAATTAGCGATTTCGGTTACTTTACCCGTAAATGTCCGGTCTAGGTAAGCATCTACTTCGATGTTTACTTCATCCTTTAGATTAACCCGTAGAACGTCATTTTCACTCACGTCCACTTGGACCTCCATGGATGAAAGATTAGCGATACGCATGATCTCGGTACCGGTCATCTGGATGGTTCCAACCACGCGCTCACCTTTCTCCACGCTCATCATGGAAATTACGCCCGACATGGGTGCATAAATAGAAGTCCTATTCAAGCTGGTACGGGTCTCCTTCAAGGATGCTTCAGCACTCTTTACGGAAAACTCTGACGCTTTTATGGTTTGTCGAGATGCTTCAACCCCGGCTTCCGCGGAACGGACCGTTGCAACAGCCGATTCCAAGTTCGCTTCAAAGGAGCGAAGGGAGGATTGGGCATTGTCATAATCCGCTTGGGAAATGACCCCGTCCTTAAGTAACTGTTCATTTCTCCGGAAAATGGTTCTCGCGTTTTCCAATTGTGCCTCGATTTGCTTCTTCTGGGCAATGGATTGTTGCAATGCCGCTTCGGATCGAGCCAGTCCCGCCTTGGCGTTTGCTACCTGGGACTTTGCATTGTCTACCGTTGCTTGAACCCTTTCCACGGAGGATTGGAATGCTTCCGGATCCACTTTACAGAGCAATTGCCCTACGGTAACGGAGTCGCCTTCCTCAACGTAAAGTTCAACGACCTCACCGGATACGTCGGAGCTGATTTTTACCTCTACCTCAGGATAAATCCTCCCACTAGCGGATACCAACTCCTTGATGGTTCTTTTTTCCACGTTCTCGACTTGGACCTTGATCCCGTCGGATTTACCCTTGTTTTTCCAAAGGATAACCATGACCAATGCGCCTATCAATCCCGCAAGGAGAAGATATAGCCATAGGTAACTTTTTTTCTTTTTCTTCTTCGTCATTTCGGATGTCTTTCAATTGGTTTTACAATTGGATATCTTTTCCCTGATAAAAATCAAGAATCATCAAGCGGAAAATGTAGTCGTATTTGGATCGGATAAGTTCTATTTCAGCAATGGCTAGGTTATTACTCGCCGTAGTGAATTCAAAATTCGTTGCGGCACCTGCCTTCAAGCGTTTTTCAATGTTGTCCAAGGAAAGAGTAAGTGCGTCAACCGAGCGTTGCGCCGCCTCGTAGGATTTTTTTCCCGCCTTGGCATTGGCAATTGCGTTGCTGATGTCCGATTTGAGTTGTTGCTTTACCTGCTCGTTTTGAAGGATTACGGATTCTTTTTGCAAACGGGCGGATTGCATATTGTTTTTCGTCTGTCGTCTGTCCCAAATGGGGTAACTTACATTCACGCTTGCCCCGAAACCTAAGTTGTCCCACCATTGATCCAAATAAGGGGATTCTTCGAAGATGGGGACGGATTGTTCAAAGTCAAGCGTTCCGTCAACCTGCTGTCCTTGGAAATCCAAACTGAAAGGTTGGGAAAAAACGGAGGTTTCCGTACCGACTAAGCTTTGTCCCAAACTGGAATAGTTGGTATTTACGTTTACGCCCGCGCTAATTACCGGCAGTTTGCCGGACTTTGCGATTTCCTCGGTCAATTCCGCGCTTTTTACACGAAGTTCACCCGCTTTTACATTGGGTTGACGATTTACGCTGGCTTGGTAAATCTCCTCCATGGAAAGGTTTTCGAGTTGATAGTTAGGAACTTTAAGATTTACGGGTTTCTGGACTTTTATCTCCTTGGATAAATCCATCATCATGAGCTGCTTAAGCGCAAGATAAGCCAAGTCTACACCGTTTTGCGCGGCTACGATGGTTTGCTCGTTTCTAGCGATTTGCGCCACGAAATCCAAGCGGTTATTCCTAGGGAGCGTACCTGCCGCAATAAGCTTGTCGGTTTGCTCCAATTGTTCTTCCGTTTGTTTCAGGTTGCCTTTCGCGGAGGTAAGTTGTTCTTCCGCTAGAAGGATGTTTAGGTAAGCCTGGGATACGTTCAATGCGATATCGCGTTCCGCTTGCTCCTTGTCGTATTTTGCCGCCTTAAGGTTTAGGTTGCTTTGTTTGATGGTATTGTTCAATCTGCCCCCGTTATAGATGATTACACCTGAGTTTACACCCAAGGAAGTAAACTGGGTGGATTGGGTGGCGAAACTGTTGGTGGTAGGGTCAATCGTTCTACCGAAGTTCAAACCGTAGGAGAAGTTGGAGTTTACATTGGGGTAACGTGCCATTTTGCTATTGTCCACGGAAATTTCCGCGTTGCCAATGGAGATATCGTTTTGCTTGACCAGCAAGCTGTTTTTCCGGGCGTAATTGACGCATTTTTCCAAGGACCAAGTTTCTTGGGCGGATGCCGGTAATAAAAAACCGACGCATAGTGCACTAACTAATAGAATATTCTTCATTTTCCCTTCGATTTAATTCGAGGATGGCTTGATTACGATACAAGAGTAGCGCAAGAGACATGAACGCACAAACAAATTATATGAAGGGAAGTTGATCCCCGATGAAAGTATAATTGAAGGGGATCAAAAAAAGCCGTTTTCGATGAAACGGCTTTTTTTGAAGGACGAAAGATTATGCTATTGCGTAAAGGCGTATTGGATAATATTCGCGCCCATTTCCAAGGCCTTTCTCCTTAGGTCAGGTGGATCGTTGTGTACCTCTTGGTCTTCCCAACCGTCACCCAAATCACATTCGTAGGAATAAAAGCAAACCAATCTACCCTCGAAAATGATTCCGAAGCCTTGGGGAGGTTTATCCTCGTGCTTGTGGATTTTCGGAAGTCCATTGGAGAAGGTGTACTTCTGCTTGTAAATCTCGTGAGAGAAAGGCAGTTCAATAAATTCCGCTTCGGGGAATACCTTTTTCATCGCGGGTCGCACGAAAGGGTCCATCCCGAAATTATCATCGATGTGTAGGAAGCCACCTCCTATTAAATAAGTTCTAAGATTTTCCGCTTCGCTATCATTAAAGACTACGTTTCCGTGTCCCGTCATATGGACGAAGGGATGGTTGAATAAATCGGCACTACCAACTTCGACCGTTTCCGTTTCCGTATCGAAATCGGTCCCTAAGTTGGAATTACAAAACCGTGCGAGGTTGGGCAAGGCAGTCGGGTTGGAGTACCAATCACCCCCACCACCATATTTGAGCAAGGCAAGTTTTAAGGTAGGGTCCTCCTGCGGTTTGAATGCCATAAAGGCAATGCAAGCAAAAAGAAGAACAACTAGGATTTTAAACTTATTCATTGTGAATATCTGAATTTGGGTCGAAAGATAATCTCAATTCAAGGAAAGGTCAAGGTAAATCGTATTAAGGAAATTCAAAAGCCATGTTTGCTACTTGGCAAGCAACCACGCCTGCCGTTTCCGTTCTAAGTCGTGCCTTGCCTAAACTAACCGGAACCCAAGAAAGGGATTTTGCCAATTCGATTTCCTTTTCGGAGAATCCGCCTTCCGGCCCAATGGCAATTACGAACTCCTTTTGCTCCTTGATTTCTGACGCGATATAAGGTAAGCCTTCTTGAACCACGCAGATGAGTTTTTTTCTGGAACCGAAATCTCGTTTCAATAGATCAGTGAATGAAATCGCGTCTTTTACATCCGGGATTTTTGCCTTAATGGATTGCTTCGTGGCGGAAAGGACTATTTTCTCTAATCGGTCTAATCTCAACTTGGTACGCTCGGAATGTTCCGAGAAAAAGGGTAGGAAAGTGGAGGTTCCGATTTCTGTACATTTCTCCACCATCCACTCCGTCCGGTTTATATTTTTAGTAGGTGCGAATGCCAAAAAGAAAGAAATCGGTGAGGCGATTTCAGGAGTAGTTTCCAGGATTTTGAGCTCTGTTTGTTTTTTGGAGAAACCCACAATTTCTCCCTTGAAGAAGCTTCCTTTTCCGTCAATCAAATCAAGAATATCACCTAGGTTTTTACGTAAAACCTTGATACAATGCCTCGTTTCCTCTTCGCCTAAAAAAGCGGATTCACCTTGTATTTCCTCGACTAAAAACAATTGCATGGAACGAAGATAATTCATGCCTTATTTTTTTCGTCGGTAATCTTCTTCCGTTCGTCGCTTAAAACCAAGTATAAAGGGTATTTCGGTACGGAAAATGCAATATTCCGCAACCGGATGAATCCAATGCTGTCATTGTATACGTAAATCCGAGGAACGCTATCGCGAATGAAAAAACCGACATAATGAAGAATCTCTATCTATTTGCTGTATTATTTTTTATTCCCCTTTTCTCTTTTGCCCAAAGCGGTGAAATTTCAGGAAAACTTCAGGATGATGCGGGTGAAGCAGTGGCTTACGCCAACGTAATCCTTTATGAAACCAAGGAAGTCGCTGATGCTGAAGGAAATTCAAAAACCGTCAAGGAGATGGTGAAGGTTGAAGTTTCCGGGGATGAAGGAGAATTCCTTTTCACGGGCTTGAATGAAGGGGAGTATTCCGTAGGCGCGTCCTATGTAGGATACTCCGATTATGATTCCGGAGACATCCAACTTACCGCCGGTCAGAAATATGAATTAGGAACCGTTTCCTTTGGTGCGGTTTCCGAGGAGTTGGTGGAAGTAACCGTTTCCGCTACAAGACCTATCCTTGAGGTAAAACCGGATAAATTGGTCTTCAACGTTGAAGGAAGCGTAAACGCCACCGGCAACGACGGTTTGGAAATCCTAAGAAAAGCACCGGGGGTAGTTATTGATAACAATGATAATATCTCCCTTGCCGGAAAAAGCGGTGTCCGCATTTTTATTGACGGAAAGCCTTCTCCTTTAAGAGGATCCGATTTAGCGGCATACCTAAGAAGCCTTACATCCGATCAAATCGATAATGTTGAAATCATTACCAATCCATCCGCTAAATATGATGCGGAGGGTAATGCGGGAATCATCAATATCCGCTTGAAAAAGGCGGAAAACGAAGGAGCAAATGCTACCATAAATGCGGGGTATTCCATTGGATTGTACGCTCGTTACAATGCGGGCTTTAACGTGAATTACCGAAATAAAAACGCTAATATCTTTGGCGGTTATGGCTATAATGGTGGCGATGGCTTCTGGGATTTCAATAGCTTCCGCGACCAAGGCGGAATCGTTTACGATCAAAGGTCCAGAAACGTGAACGGGAATGACAATCACAATTTTAAATTCGGTACGGACTTTTTCTTGAATGATAAGAATACCATTGGATTCATGGTAAACGGTAACATCAATGATAGTTATAATGATGGTTCCGGGAATACCGAGATTTATATGGTAGGAAATACCGAAATTGATTCCGTTCTGGTTTCCCAATCCATTAGGGAAGGGGATTCCGATAATTATTCATTCAACGTAAACTACCGTTTTGATAACAGGAAGCAAGAAACCTGGAACGTGGACGCGGATTATGCCATGTTTAGGAACGATGGATGGGAATACCAGCCAAATGCTTACATGGATGCTTCAAGAACGGAAACCTTCTCCGAGCGTAATTTCTACACGGAATCACCCAATAACATCGATATCGCCACTTTCAAGATTGACTATGAGCGTCCAATCGGGAAAGGGCAGTTCGGGGCCGGGGTGAAAACCAGTTATGTCGTAACGGATAATACCTTCAATTTTTACAATGAGGTTAACGGAGTCCGTGAATTGGATATTAACCAATCCTCCCAATTCGAGTACACGGAAAACGTAAATGCCGCATACGTAAACTACGCACGCCAGTTTGGTAAGTTTAATGTTTCTGCCGGTGTTCGTATGGAGCAAACGAATTCCAAGGGCGTTTTAACGGCTGAGGTAGAAACCGAGAATGACGAGGTAGTCAGGAATTACGTGGATTTCTTCCCTTCCGGTGGCGTAACCTTTAGCCCTAGCCAGAAGCATAGTTTACAATTGACTTATTCTAGGAGATTGGATCGTCCGAATTACCAAAATTTGAATCCGTTCGAGAATCGGAATAATGAATTGACTTCCTTCAAGGGGAATCCATTCCTTCGTCCACAATACACCAACAACGTACAGTTGTCCCACACCTTTAATTATCGTTATACAACGAGTTTCTCCTTTAGTAAAACCAAGGACTTAATGACCCGTGTTACTGACGCGGACGGTAATAAAATTTTCTTGACTTGGTTGAACGTTAGTGATCAATACAATTACAGTTTGACCTTTTCCGCACCTATTACGATTACTAAATGGTGGTCCAGCTATACCAGCTTGACCGGTTTCCATATGTATAATCGTCAGGATGCGGATGGTGAAGTAAAAGCCATTGATTTGAAGGTGACCACGGGTTCTTTCTATACCCAACATACCTTTAATCTTCCTTGGGACATGAAGTTCGAATTGTCCGGTTGGGCAAGTTCTCCTTCCGTTTGGGGAGGCGTATTCCGTACGGATGCCATGTTTAGCATAGATGCAGGCCTACAGAAGAAGTTCAACAAAGGAAAAGGGAACATCAGGGTAGGAGTAAGTGATATTTTCCGTTCTTCTTGGTGGTCGGGTTCCTCCGAGTACGGGACCGCAATCTTTACCTCGGATGGGGGCTGGGATTCCAGAAGGTTCAAGGTGAACATGACTTACTTTATAGGAAACGATAAGGTGAAGTCAAGGAGAAGAAAAACCGGTAGCGAGGATGAAACCAAGCGTACCGGAGGAGGAGGTCAAGGAAATTAATAGCCTTGATACCGAAGAAACAATATTGATTCTATTGAGTAGTTTTTGACGTGTTTTTATCTAATCCGACCCGGGGTATTCGCCCCGGGTTTTTTGTTTTTTATTGGGTGTTTATTCTGGTTGCTTGTCGGCGGATAGTATGATTTTCGGTCTTTTAGCGAAAATTCGCTAAAAAATTTGTGCTTAATGCGCTTTACCCTTAGTTTTGGTATGTATTTGAAACACGAACTATTTTTTAAGATTAAAATATCCATCCTATATGGAAATGGTTGAAACGGCGAAAGCCTTGCGTGGAGGGGAATTCTTGGTAAAAGACCAAGACCCGATGAACGTCTTTATCCCTGAGGAGTATTCCGAGGAGCAATTGATGATAAAGGACATGGTGAATGATTTTATTGATCAGGAAATCATGCCGAATATTGAAAAGTTGGAAAAGCTGGACATTGACTTGACCAAGCAGCTTTTAACCAAGGCGGGTGAGCTAGGTTTACTAGGAACCGCCTTCCCGGAGGAGTACGGCGGTAGCATGCAGGATTTCGTTACCAATATGCTTTTGACGGAGTGTATGTCCCGTTCCCGTTCTTTCTCCTTGTCCTTAGGGGCACACACCGGAATCGGGATGCTTCCTATCCTTTACTTCGGTAATGAGGAGCAAAAAGCAAAATACCTACCCATCTTGGTCGAGGGTAAAAAATATGCCGCATACTGCTTAACCGAGCCGGGTTCCGGTTCCGACGCACTTGCCGCAAAGTCCAAGGCGGTCCTTTCCGATGACGGAAAGCACTACATCCTTAACGGACAAAAAATGTGGATCACCAACGGTGGTTTCGCTGACGTATTCGTGGTTTTCGCGAAAATTAATGGTGAGCAATTTACCGGTTTCATCGTTGAGCGCGACTGGGAAGGAGTTTCCACCGGTGCTGAAGAGTGGAAACTAGGAATCAAGGGTTCCTCTACCCGTCAGGTATTCTTCGAGAACGTGAAAGTTCCCGTTGAGAATGTACTTGGAAAAATCGGTAAAGGACACCGTATCGCATTTAATATCCTGAACGTAGGAAGGATTAAATTGGGTGCGGGTACCATCGGTGCGGCAAAGGAATTGGCCACCGCTTCCGTACAATACGCGAACGAGCGCCACCAGTTCAAGCAGCCATTGTCTAATTTCGGGGCAATCAAGCACAAACTCGCGGAGCAAGCTACAAGAATTTGGGCGGTTGAATCCGCGGTATACCGTGGTTCCAATGATATCAAATTGATGGAGCACCATTCCCAAGAGGAAGGTCAACCTTTGGCGGAAGCCCTCTTGGGTGCTGCTGAGGAGTACGCCATCGAATGTGCTTTGATGAAGGTTTGGGGTTCGGAAGTACTTGATTTCGTAGTGGATGAAGGTCTTCAGATTTACGGTGGAATGGGTTATTCCGAGGAAGCGCCCATGGCATCCGCATACCGTGATTCCCGTATCAATAGAATCTTTGAAGGTACCAACGAGATTAACCGTATGCTTTCCGTTGACCGTGTGTTCAAGAAGGCGTTGAAAGGTGAATTGGACTTGATGGGACCCGCTATGGCGGTTCAAAAGGAATTGACTTCCATGCCTGACATGACACCACCGGAAGGAAAGTACGGTAGGGAGTTGAAGATGATCAAGAACATGAAAAAGATGTTCCTGATGGTAGCGGGTGCAACGGCTCAAAAGTTCATGGCGAACTTAGAGAAAGAGCAAGAAATCCTAATGATGATTGCCGATGTAATGGGTGACATCTACGTAGCTGAATCAGCGATGCTTCGCGCCATTAAATTGGCGGAAACTCGTGGCGAGGAAGCTGCAGCCGTTGAATTGGATATGGCAAGGGTATACTTGGATGACGCCATCGAGCGCGCGGCATTGAACGCCAGAAGAACCGTTTGCTCTTGGGCAGAAGGTGATATGCTAAAAACATTGGTAATGGGTGTTAAGCGTTACGCGAAATACATGCCTATCAATTCCAAGGAGACACGTCGTAGGATCGCGGCGAAATTGATTGCCGAGAACAAGTATCCTTTCTAGGGAATACAAGATTTTCATATAATTATTGAAGCCCCTTCGGTGAAAACCGAGGGGGCTTCAATTTATGGTAAATCTATTGGTCTTTCCCCTCTCGATGCTTCCCTGGCAATTTGATCCGCCCTTCGTATAGGTTCAAGAATCCTGAATTCACCTTTCAAAAGCTTCGCGATTTGAAGGGCGCCTTCTTGGGAAATACCGTTTCCTGCGGATACAAAAACAGGTTTGACGTTTTCGCTCGTTCTTAGAACAAAGCCCACTAATTCATCATCTAATCGTACTTCTAAAGTCGCATCTTCCTCCTTGGAAAGTTTTTCCTTGTAAGGAACCTTGACCAAGGTATCCTTGGCTACACCGATACTGGTTATACCCGATTTTATCCCCATCCAAGTAGCCACGCCCATTTTCCTAGGGTGTGCGGTTCCGTGCCCGTCAATAACAAGCAACAGCGGCGTAATACCTGATTTCGCGATAACATCCTCCAAAGCGGCAAGTAATAACGGACCTTCACGAAACGCGAAAAACCCGGGTTTGTATTCCTCGGTAACCGGGTATTTCCCGACGAAAGTCCCTAGGGTTTTTCCGCTGAATTCCATTAAATCAACCGCTACGAATCCTATATCCCCTTTGTATTGTATATCAAAGGTGAAGATGAAATCAGCTTCATCGTATTGAAATTCTCCTGTTTCAGGAATGCTCAATTTTTCCAATAAGGCTTCTTGCTTGGCTATGTATTTTTTCTCGTCCATCTTGAAATTGGAACCATTCGTTTATATATCCGGTTCCTGATACCTTACATTTGTTTGAACTGAATAATTATCCTACAAAGATGAAGATAAAAAACGCATTGGTATTAGCGGGAGGAATGGGAACCAGACTCCGATCCGTAGTGAATGATGTCCCCAAGCCTATGGCTCCTGTAGCCGGGAAGCCTTTTGTCGCTCATCTTTTGGATTGGTTGTACAATTACGAGTTTGAGCATGTTTGTTTTTCCATAGGTTACCTCGGTGATGTGGTCAAGGAGTACTTCAAGCACGAATACCGTGGGATGAAGATTTCCTATGTGGTGGAAAAGGAGCCCCTAGGAACCGGCGGCGGGATCAAATTGGCGAGTAGCGTTTTTGAGAATGAATATTTCTTTGTTTTTAATGGTGACACCATGTTCCATGCCGATTTATGGGAGATGGAGAAAAGTCTATTCACCACGGGAGCGGAATTGGTCATTGGTTTAAAACCGATGAAGGATTTTGACAGGTACGGAAATGTTTCGATTGATAAAACAGGTAGGATTACGGCTTTTGAAGAGAAGCGCCCTAAAAAGGAAGGATTGATAAACGGTGGTGTTTACTTGATGTCTTCAGCGCTTTTTGATTTGTTGGAATTGTCGGGGAAATTTTCTTTTGAGAAGGATGTTATGGAGAAATCCGTAAACGATTGTCTTTTCCAAGGAGTTCCTTCAGTGGGTTATTTCATTGATATAGGCATCCCTGAGGATTACTTATTGGCACAAGAGGACTTCTCAAAAATTCCGAGGGAAAAGCTGATCCAAAGAATAAGGCAGGAAGACAATTGGACGCTTTTCTTGGACAGGGACGGCGTAATCAATAAGCGTATAAAAGGAAACTACGTAAGGTATCCTGATGAATTCGAGTTTATCGAGGGAAGCGACAAGGCGGTAGGGACTTTCAGAAAGTGTTTTGAACGAATTATCCTTGTGACCAACCAGCAAGGGGTAGGGAAGAGCCTCATGGCTGCGGAAATGATTGATAAGGTTCATGCCTTTATGGAGGAAGGAACCAAGGAATACGGCGGTAATTTTGACGCGATGTACTACTGCCCGGAACTTGCCAAACTGAACCCGAAAGGAAGAAAGCCCAATATCGGGATGGCGCTCCAAGCATTGGAGGAATTCCCGGAGACGGATTTCGAGAAATCCATTATCGTCGGGGATTCTATTTCGGATATCAGGTTCGGGAAAAGGGTAGGGATGATTTCCGTATTCGTGGATACAAAAAGCGAAGCGGAAATCGAGGCATCCTACAAGGAGGATATCGATTTCCGCTTCGATGATTTGGCGAGTTTTGCCGCTTGGTTCGAGTGAATTACTTTACGGTAACCTCAATCTTATATTCATTTTGGAGTTGCCCCCTAAATTCATCCCTTACGGTAACCGTGGCGGTACCTGAAGCCATACCTTCAAAAACAAAGGTTTTGCTTCCCCCGTCTCCTCC
>JAHDDF010000446.1 GCA_020629475.1 Saprospiraceae bacterium | reverse complement strand
CTCAATACGCCTTTTTTAATGAACTTGGATTTAATGATTAATCCTCTTGGGACCAATTATTATCCGATTGATCCAAATCAGCCATTCGTTTTGAAGGATCGATTTGGACACTTACGATTTTCTTTAATTTACAATCAATCGTAAATTCATATTCAGGGTGGGTCCAAGGCCAATCGTCGAGAACTTCCCAATCCGTTCCGCCCTCATTTTCCTTGGCGCCACGCATAACCCTTAATGGAATATGGTAGGTGGTAACCTTTCCGTTCTTTTCCGTTACTACCACATCCAAAGGCATTGGCATAAGACCTTCCTTTTTCAATTTTACAACGGTCTTTTTACCGTCCGCTTCAACGGATTGTACGCCGTAATCGATGGTCTTGGTGGTTTGTACCCAATATTCACGATACCAATCCAATTCCAAACCGGAACGTTTCTCCATGATTCTGATGAAGTCATTATCATTCGGGTGTTTGAATCGCCAAGCATTGTAATAATCCAACATGCCTTGGTCAAAATTCTTCTCGCCAATGATATACTCCAACTGGTGAAGGAAAACGGCTCCTTTGACATAAGAGGCTACACCGTAAGCAAAGTTCGTATCAAAATGATCCGCATGGGTGGTCATGGGTTCCTCGACACCTGATTCCGCTAGGTTTTTGTACCCCACATAACTACCCGCATGCGGGTTGTCTACAGCGGCTCCCGGAAGAGCGCCTTCCTGCCTCAAGTAGTTCATGATTTCCGCGGATGCGTACGAGGTGAAACCTTCATCCATCCAAGCGTATAGAGCCTCATTGGTCCCAAGCATCATTTGGTACCATGAGTGTACCCATTCGTGTACGGAAACACCAACCAAACTTGCGAGGTTTCTTTCACCGGTAATCAAGGTCAACATCGGGTATTCCATTCCTCCGTCACCCCCTTGGATAAAAGTATATTGCTTGTATGGATATTCCCCGTATTTAGCCTTAAGGAAGGTATAGGACTCAGCCATGATTTTAGGCAATCTAGCCCATTCGTCTTCTGTTTTTTCGTTCTTTTGGTAAAGGAAATGCAGCGTTAAGTCATCATGCACCTTGTAAGTGGTATGGGTATAATCCGGATCAGCTCCCCAAGCAAAATCATGAACGTTTGGCGCATACCATTTCCAAGTGATTCTATCAGGCGCGCCGGCTACGGGACCTTCAGGAAGACCACCGAAACCATGACCAATCTCCTTGGCGTTCTGTAAGTACCCGGATGCCGCCATCACGTATTTCTTATCCATGGTAATATTGACACGAAAATCACCCCAAACACCGTGGAATTCCCTTCCGACATAGGGGTTAGCATGCCATCCTTGATAATCGTACTCGCACAATTTGGGGTACCATTGGGACATGGAATAATCAATTCCCTCCTTGGAATTCCTTCCCGTTCTTCTAATCTGAAGCGGTACTTGGGATTCGAATTCCATATCAAAAGTAGCGGAGCCACCGGGCTTAATCGGTTGGTTCAATTTTACCTCAAGGATAGTACCTTCTACATGGTAGGAAACGTCACTTCCGTTTTGTTTCAAGGACTTGACTTTGTGGTATCCGATTTCACTGGGTTGCAATGCTTGAATTCTACCTCCTACTCTCGGATCGGGGTCTTTTATGGTTCTTGAACGAACATCCATCATACTATTCGGCTGGAAGGCATTATAGTACAAGTGGTAGAACACCATGTTTAATTCGTCAGGGGAATTATTGGTGTATTTGATGGTTTGCTTACCCGTGAAGTGGTGATTTTCCGCATCAAAATCAATATCCATATCATACTGGATAGCTTGTTGCCAACGGTCGGGTTGGGCACTCAAGAAAGGCACTGCAAAAAAGAATAGGGCAATGCAAAGAAATCGACTCATTTTCATACTGTTACATTGAATTTATTGAAGTTGTTAAATCGGTATTTTATACTTTATCATCTAAGATGTCCTCCGGGCTCGGCGGATCGAATTTAACGTAATCCTCTACGGGGTGTAAATCCTCAAATTCTACTTTTTTGAAGATTTTGCCCCAATTTTTCCATTTGAATACCAAGGTGGCAAGAATCATGAAAATGGCTACGAAGGCAAACCAACCCACCAACATATAATCCGTGCTCAATTCCTTCATTCGCCACATCGTAGGGGTTTGAAGGGCTGAACCATCAAAGGAAACGAAAAGTGCCCCGAAAAGATTGTTGGCGAAATGCACGCCCAAGGCTAGTTCCAATCCTTCGTCAAGAACGGTGATCAATCCAAGGAACAATCCCGTCCCTATATAAAATACCATCATTTTCCCGAAACCGAATTCAAATATTTCCGGATTGGCGCCATGCATTAAACCGAATAAAACGGAAGTAATAATCAAGGGATAAATGGGGTATTTCATCCATCTTGTCAATCCTTGAAGCATGTGCCCCCTGAAGATCAATTCCTCAAAGGAGGTTTGGAAGGGGAGTAGAATAAGGCAAAGCAAAAGGAGCGGAATAAATTTTCCTAAGTTAAATGTCCAGATATAGTTTTCGGGTTCCGTGAAGAAAGCATATCCTTCCCCAATCGCGGCTAATCCCAACCAAACGAAGAATCCGAATGCTAAGCGCCCTTTTCTTATTTTTTTGAAGGGCGTAATTAATGTTTTGAAAGGTCTTTTATGTAAGGGCTTCGTAACGAGCATTAAGGCGATAAACCCGCAGAAAAAGCTAAACAATAACCATCCGAACGCCACATTTTGCGAAATCCCGAAAAACTCAAAATCAAGCGCTTGAATACGCTCCATGATTTCGAATTGGCTAGCGGAGGGTGCATCAGGGCCATACGCCTTATACATTAATAGTCCGGTAACCGGCATTTGACCTAAAACGTGTGCCCCAAAAGCAATGAGGAATACCACAACGTATCGCCACCAATCATTTTTTCCCGTGGAAGCAATCTTAAAAAACTCGTGCATGGCTCTTGGTTTTAATTGGGGCTAAGGTATATAATTTTAGTCGGGATTGAAGATTGGAAATATCCAAACTAATACGACACGGGAAATTCCGTTGTTCCTTGGTATCTTGCGCCTCAAATCAGTTGGCATGAAACGACCCGATTTTTCCAAGGTTCCTAGGAAAAGACCCATTCACCGGGATAATGTTGCAAAAGGAAGCGTTGATTTTCCGGAAGGAATATCGGTTGATATTCCTTTGTCCGAGGAAAACTCCTCAGGCATAAACCACACGGGATTCGCTTCCGGAATTCCCCCTTATTTGAGAGGTCCATACTCTAGTATGTACACGGGGCGTCCTTGGACCATTCGGCAATACGCCGGATTCTCGACCGCTGAGGAAAGTAATGCTTTTTACAGGAGAAATCTTGCCGCCGGGCAAAAAGGGCTTTCCGTTGCCTTCGATCTTGCCACGCACAGGGGAT
>JAHDDF010000445.1 GCA_020629475.1 Saprospiraceae bacterium | reverse complement strand
GTATGCTAAAAGTGTATAACCCTTGGTTAGTGGATAGTAAATTGACCAATTCGACCAAAAAGAAATATTATATCAATATTCCCAAGAAGCAATAGAAGGCTAGAAAGAGGAATATTATCAAGGGCTTATTGAACGTTTCCGAGACGTTCAATAAGCTCTTCTCTTTTGCGGACGGAGACTTCCACTTCCGTGCCGTCCATCATCACTACTTTCGCGGATTTCCCCTTCACGAAACGCCTGATTTTATGCGTATTCACCAAGTGGGATTTATGAATGCGCATGAATCCTTGAGGCGAGAGAATTTCCTCCATGTGGCGTAAAGGCTTTGTAATAAGGGAAGGTTTTTCTTCACTATGGTAAACCTTCGTGTAATTTCCGTATGCCTCGCAGCGTGAAATGCGTTTGGGCGAGGTAAAGATGAAGCCGTCCGAAGTAGGAAGCGATATTTTTTCAGGATGAATTTTTGGCAGTTGGAATGTGTTCTTTTCCGCTTGCTTTTGCTTTTCCGCTTTTTCTTTTTGCTTCTTGATTTTCCCTACCGCACGGGTTAATTCATCTATATCAATAGGCTTAAGTAAATAATCTACCGCGGCAAATTTGAAAGCCTGGACGGCATATTGGTCGTAAGCCGTAGTAAAAATAACCTTGAAGGGTTGGGTGTCTACGGAGTCAAGGAATTTGAAACCATCCTCCATGGGCATGCGGATGTCGAGAAAGATAAAATCCGGCGTTTTTTTGGAAATGATTTCCCTGGCCTCTTGTGCGGAGGAAGCTTCGCCAAGTATGTTTATTTCCGGGCAAAACTCCTCGCAAAGGTGGCGCAATACCTTCCTTGCTTTTGACTCGTCGTCAACAATTATACAGGTTAGTGGGTGATCCATAATTGGGGAACGGGTTTTCACGACTTCAATGGCAATTTACCATTTTGCGGAATGCCAAACCGGATTAATTCATGAAATGGCACTTTTTTGCGATGAGTTGCAGGAAAAAAAAAGGACGACCCGCTTTTTGCGAGCCGTCCGTCCTAAAACCACAACATGAAAAGAAATCTTCAAACTCCTAGTGTTCCTAGGATATATCTATTGTTCTACCTTCTTCTTTTGCTGCTTGCGTTTTGCCGATGGCAATAGAAAGGATACCGTTCCGGTAGCTTGCCGAGATGTCCGTACGGTCGGCTAATTCCGGAAGGGCGAAATGGCGCTTAAAGCTGCCGTAGCGAAACTCCCTTTTGCGGAAGCTTTCGTTTTCGTTGTCCTCTTTCCTTTCACCGGAAACCACAAGGGTGTCTTTTTCCAGTTTTACCGAAAAATCTTTCTTGGTATAACCCGGTGCCGCAATTTCGAGAATGAAGGATTTATCCGTTTCGTGGATATTGGCGCGAGGGACGTTCCTCAGCGGAAGTACGTCTTTCCCGAAGGAGTTTTCAATGCCCTCGAAAATTTCATCCAAGACGCCGTTAAAAAATCCAAGGTTGTTCTTGGTGCCGCAGCTGTTGCCTTTGCTATGCTTATTCATGATACTTTATTTTGGTGATTACCCGATGTTGATGTCTCTTGGTGGTTGTTCCTTTGCTTCCTCTTTTTTAGGGAGGGAAACGGTAAGGATGCCTGCCTTCATGGAGGCGCTGATTTTCTCCGTGTCCACGGTTTTGGGAAGCTTGAAACTTCTTTTGAAAGCACCAAGGGCAAATTCCCTTCGGGTAAATTTTACGTCCTCCTTGGATTCAATTTCCGAGGAGATGGTAATGATTCCCTTTTCCACTTTCAAACTGATGTCCTTCTTGGTAAAGCCGGGAAGGGCAAGCTGAAGCTCGAAGCCGTCAGGATTTTCTTTGATGTTCACCTTGGGTTTGCTCGTTGCCTTTGCCGTTTCCTCTAGGAATTCACGGCTTAGTTCGTTGAAAAAAGTGTTCAAGTTTCCTTTTTTTCCGAATGGGCGATAAGAATACGTCGTATACATGGCGTGATGTTTTTTTACAAATGATTAATTGATTTCACGCTTTTGGTATATCAATCCGTGTTCCGGTGCCGAATTTGAGTAGAAAAGGCAGAAAATGCTTAAAGTTTAATGACAAAAAGACAGTTTCAATTGATTTTAAATGACAAAAAGACAGTTTTGTGTTGTTTTTGATTCGAAATAGCTGTTCCGCGTCTTTTTATATTTCATGAAGGGTAGCAATTCAATCCGTATATTCGTTACAGAATAACATAATGCCCAATTTTTTATCCCAAGACCATTTCTCAAACCACGATTTAGAATGACAGTTACGGCAGCCCATCTTTCCAAGCTTTTACAAGGAGAAATAGAAGGTAATCCGGAAGCGCAAGTCGAGCGCCCGGGAAAAATAGAGGATGCCGGACCCGGCGAGATTACTTTTCTTGCCAATCTCAAATATGAGTCCTTCGCGTATACAACTGAGGCTTCCGTTATTTTGGTGAGTAAGGATTTTGAACCGAAGAAACCCATCAAGGCTACCCTTATCCGTGTGGATGATGTTTATGCTTCCGTTGCTTTCCTTTTGGATGAGTTCGGCGGAAAGGTGGAAGCGCAGGGGGAGGTTTCATCCTCATCTTTCGTGCATGAATCCGCCAAGATTGGCGATAAGGTAAGCATGGGTCATTTCGCGGTAGTGGAGGAAGGTGCTGAAGTGGGGGAAGGGACCATTATTTTTCCTCAGGTCTTTATCGGTAAAAACGCGAAAATCGGGAAGAACGTCATTTTGTATCCCGGCGTAAAAATCCAGCATGATTGTGTAGTGGGTGATAATTGTATCCTTCATTCCAATGCCGTAATCGGGAGTGATGGTTTTGGTTTCGCGCCCCAAGCGGACGGGACATACCGCAAGATTGCCCAAACGGGCAACGTGATTCTTGAGGAAAACGTAGAGGTAGGTGCTAATACGACCATTGACCGTGCTACAATGGGTTCTACGGTAATTAAGGCAGGTGCCAAGTTGGACAACCTTATTATGGTTGCCCACAATGCCGAGATTGGTAAAAATACCGTTGTTGCCGCCCAAGCGGGTTTTGCGGGTAGTTCCAAAATCGGGAACAATTGCATGATTGGCGGTCAAGCCGGTTTTGTGGGACATATCCAAATCGCGGACGGGGTAAAAGTACAAGCACAATCAGGTATTAATAAAACCATTAAGGAGGAAGGAAGTGCTTGGTACGGTTCCCCCGCATTGCCTTATAATGATTACCTCCGTTCCTACGCCGCATTCCGCCGTTTGCCGGATATGATGAAAAAAATGAAGCAGTTGGAAAGGGAATTAAAAGCCCTCAAGGGAGAATAATCCTTGTTTTTTGTCGATTTTAATCCGCTTCCCGCCGATTTCGAAAACCCTTTGCTTTGTATTTGATGTTTCTTAGATATAAAAGGTGATAGACCTTTATCTTTGGCTCAATTAGGTAAATC
>JAHDDF010000444.1 GCA_020629475.1 Saprospiraceae bacterium | reverse complement strand
AAAATTAAAATAAGAAGCAATTAATTCCTTCCATTCATCCCCGTATTTGGGAAGTTGGGTCGAGCTTAATTTTTGTGCTCCTTCTACTAGATTTTGTCCCAGGAAATGCATCCCCCCAACGCTAGCCCTTTTCACACCTGCGGACGGCAGGTAAGCATCACCGTTAATTAAAGTATTGCCCGTAAGGGAAAGTGCCCGATTCCTATCCGTTAGGTATAAAGCCGCTTGGAAATATTCATCTCCTTTACCCCCGAACATTGCGGCTTCCTCATACTTCCTTAACCCATAAGGTGAGCGATATAGACTTTGCACCGTCCCTACCTCGTACAATCCCCAAGGAAATTTCCTCAGCAGAACACTATCCCTACCGTTCCCGAATAGGTCAAGCTCCAATTGTCCCTCAAACCTTTCAATGGATTTGAGATATTCCATTCCGGATTCCGCATTATCCAGCAAGATTCTTCTTGCCTCGGAATCACCATAGAAGGAATCGGATAGCCCGAAGGAGGTCAGTAACATTCCTGAAACTACCGACATCAACAAAATCAATCCCAAGGCGTATGCCATGGTTTTTCCTTCAAGCTTACTCTTGGGTCTAAAGCTTTTTATGATTTTTTTTCCTTCCAAGGATTCACATTTTTTGGTTTATGCCTCTTTCTAATTGAAGAGAGTCGAAAAACGGAAAATGTGAATCCTTCGGCTCCGAAATCTTTATTAATGGCAAATAAAAATTCAAAACGACCATGAAGAAGAAAGGAATGAAAAAGAAGTTGGACGGTTTTACCCTTCAAGAATTATTAGTGGTGCTTACCATAATCGGGGTTTTAATCCTGATGGCGGTGCCTACCTATAATGCCCTATTCGGGAATGTTTATAAGAAGGAGGCACAAAGCATTTTAAAAAACATCCATGCCACCATGGAATCCCATAAACGCTTGAATCTAGGATACTCCGATAATTTCGATGAAATAGGAATGGACATACCCCTTACCATTGATGAAGGTGGCGATGCCCGCTATACCTATTCCATCGTTTCAGCGGATAGACATGGATTCCTTGCCCGTGCGGAGGCAATCGAGGATTTTGACGGTGACGGGGATATCAGTGTTCTTGAAATTGACGAAACGGGGAAGGTATTGGAAGTGGTTAAGGATTAAGTTTTGGCTCAATTAGTTAAATCCGGTGCTGGATTTTCAAATAGGTGCTCCTCTAAGATATTGTTATTCAGACGTTAGACGCTAGATGTTAGACATTAGACAGTTTTTCACTAATGTAACAGAACGGAGTCTAACGTCTAGCGTCTAATATCTAACATCTTGACTTTTAGTCAAATGCACAAAATTGAGTTCGTAAAACGATTGCCTATCAAAGCCTAAGTTTTCTTTCATTTTCAAAGATGAAATGATGATTCAAATTGTAAGTATCCTCTTTTGTTTTTCCTTGATTCCGATAATCGTGGAGGATTTCAAGGACAGGGCTATTTCCATTCAATGGTTCTTACTAATGGGGCTATTGGGAATTGGTCTTGGGGTATTTTCGAATACCGGGTGGGAAGATGTGGCATGTAACGGAATCTTCTTAGGGTTACAATGGCTTCTTATCACCCTATATTTTTCCTTAAAAAAAAGGGAATGGGTCAATATATCAAACGGAATCTTCGGTGCCGGAGATTCCGTTTTTCTATTATGTTGTATTCCATTAATCAAGAAGGCGGATTTCATTTTCTACTTTATCGCGGGTGTCATCATCTGCTTGGTTTTATCCGTTCTCATATCCCTGTTCAAAAAGGATTACGGAAAGAGCATTCCTTTTGCGGGAATTCTAGGTATTCAACTTTTTATTCAAAAAACTTACTCACTTTTTCATGTTGCTCCCTCTTATAATCAGAGGGCGTTTGAAAGCCTTCTCTTTCAAACTTTTTAGACATGAATTGGACCGACATAGAAAACATTCCCGTAGGGACTTTAAGTGAGGTTTCCGGACAGCAAGCCTGGCATTATTCCATTATCCCTTATGAAATTCTCGAGGATAAAATGATGCTTGTAGGAACCGGGAAATCAGAATTGGATGCAGAAGAATTGGAAATACTATTCGGCAAGGAAATCCAAATCATCAAGGTGGACGAAAAGGTAATTGAAAAAGCCTTGAATGTTCATTATAGGAGAAACCAGGAAACGAAAACCGAAACCGTTACCGCTTCCGAGGAAAGTGATTTTATCCAAACATTAACCAAGGAGGCGCTAGCTTTAGATGCTTCGGATATTCACTTGGAACCTTATGAATTTTCTTGTCGAATTCGATTTAGGGTAGACGGGAAATTGATTGAAAGATTTGAATTAAGCAAGGAGGATTATCCGGGTTGGGTGAATCGAATTAAAATTAAATCCAATCTGGATATCGCGGAAAAAAGATTACCACAGGACGGTAGAATTTTCCATAAATCAAATGATGGTTCAAATGTCGACATTCGTGTCTCTATCCTCCCTACCCTTCACGGCGAAAAAGTAGTATTGCGTTTATTAAAAAGCGATGCCTCAAATATTGAAATATCAAAACTTGGTTTTTCCGATAATGATCTTTCCAATTATAAGGAAGCATTTAAAAAACCGCAAGGAATCGTTTTAATCAGCGGTCCTACCGGTTCCGGAAAAACAACGACCCTTTACGCTACCCTGAAAAAATTAAATGAAAGTTCAAGAAATGTCCTCACCATTGAGGACCCGATTGAATATACATTAGAGGGGGTTAACCAAGTACAATTAAAAGAGGCGATAGGAATGGATTTCCCCGCCGCTATGCGAACATTTTTACGTCAAGATCCGGATGTAATCATGGTAGGTGAAATCCGTGATAAAGCTACTGCCGAAATGGCGATACGTGCTTCACTAACGGGTCACTTGGTATTATCTACACTCCACACCAATTCCGCCTGGGGTATTATTTCCCGCCTTGCCGACATGGGTGTTCAACCATACTTATTAGCGGAAACGCTAAACGCTGCCGTTGCCCAGAGATTGGTGAGAAAACTATGTCTTTCTTGCAAATCGGAAACGACTTTAGAACAAGAAAAACTCCCTAGGAATTTTAGGTCGGAAAATCTTCCTAAAAACATCTATTCAGCAACAGGCTGTCCCTCTTGTCATTTTACCGGGTACAAGGGCAGAGCCGCTGTCTACGAGGTTATTCCCATTGATGAGGAATTATCCGAAGCCATAAAAAACAAGCAATTTTCCATAAAGGAATTAAGAGCAACTAGAGATATTAAATCCCTGGCGGAAAACGCTTTAGCATTATTAAAAAACGGAACAACTAGCATTGAGGAAATATATCCTATCCTAATTAATTCTTGATTCAATTACGAATTAGTGAATTACGAATTACGAATTACGAATTACGAATTACGAATTACGAATTACGAA
>JAHDDF010000443.1 GCA_020629475.1 Saprospiraceae bacterium | reverse complement strand
ACTGGGGTCATGAATAGGTGGCAAATTTACTTCCTCCGTAACGTCCACGAATTCCAGGGCGCCATCATTACGGTAAAGGCGGTTAATTCCACCGTAAGCGGTAATGAAGAGGTCTAAATCATCATCATTGTCATAGTCCACCCAAAGGATTGCCTTTTGGATCTCGGTATTGGTTACGAATGAGGGGATTTCCGTGAAACTTCCTTCTCCATCGTTCATCAGGAACAAGGGATTTTCCCCAAGCCCGGTCCCAAAGGTGAGATCGTCAAAACCATCCCCGTTAAAATCCACGAAACTGACACCTCCCGCCGCAAAGGTTCCGTCTTCACCGAAGATGTAGCCTGCCTCCTCGAAAAAAGGATGTGACTGGAAATGCTGGGCGTTTAGCCCTTGGAAAACCAAGAAGAAAAAAGGAATAAAAAGTAATGTCCGAGTTAACATAAACCGCTGTTTTAACTAAAGTTACGACTTCGAACGAAAAACCTCCAAACACAATACGACAAAAACAGCGGTATATTCCAATCCTACCACCAAAAGGTTTTCATGATACTCGGGATAGGAGTAATTGATATAGGTCAGTAAAATCAAACCGGACCACACTATCGGATAACGGAAACGAGTCAAGGACGCAAGCGCTACCAAAGGCGCGATATACCAAGGATGAACCGTAGTGGAACACAATTGATAAATGGTCAAGGCGGCAAGCATGACCACCGGTAAATTCTCCAGAGCCTGCCTTCTATTTAAACCTGAAATACCGATGATACTCAATAAAACCACGCCCGCCAATCCGGGTCCGATGTAGGCGATTTCATTATACCCTCTTACTAAATAACCCACCTTCCTTGCCAGGAAATAAATGCTTCCGTTAAACTCAAAACTGCGGTAATACAAGGAAACGCTTTCCCCGAAATGGAGTGCCGTCTCGGCATCGAATAAGGGAAAAAACAGGAGAATAACACCTAGTAAGGTAACTGCCCCAAAGATTAATGTCCGTTTAAATCCTAATTTCATAAAGAACAGCGGCGCAAACATCAACGGCAATAACTTGGCTCCTATGGCAAAGGCATAAAAGGCACCCGCAGGGAGCAAGGCACTATTTTTCTCTCTGGATTTTTCAAGGAAAAACAACATACCCAACAAACCAAAAATCATGAATCCTTCAAAATGAAGATTCCCGGTTATTTCAATAATTACAAGGGGATTTAAGGCATATACCAGCAACCATTTTGCGGGTTTCCCCCATTTTTCAAGTAGTTTTTTTATAAAAAATAAGGACCCGATTTCAGCGGCAAACAGGAACAAACGCATAACAATGACGCTGCCCAAAATACTCTTGGAGGCAAGCAAGGCACCCGAGGTAAAAACAAGTTGTAATAAGGGTGGATAAACGGAGTAGTATATCTTGGAATTTAAATCCGGGTATAATTCAAGCAGTACCGGGTCTTCGCATCCTTTGATTAGTTCCTCCGGTTTTAATTGGTAAGGCATAAAGCCTTCCTTGAGGTTTCCGTAACCATCCCAAATAAAGCGGAAATAATCATCGGAAAGCGGTGGATAGGAAGGTAAAAGCAGTAGGCGTAAGACCACACCTGCACCTACCAAAAGCATGATTTCCTTGTTGTCGTTATTCCTTAGTGCATGGATGTAGAAAGCGAACATCGCCCCGTAACCGAGGAGGATGTTCAGGAAATCGGATTGTTGGGTGTAATAACCCATCAACACCGTTCCCGCTACCGCAAAAAAGAATAAGATGCCGGAAACACGATTCATCCGGACAAGATAGAATTCCTAACCGTCAATTGCCAAAAGGATTAGAATATATCGAAGGCGACGGTTTTTACGCGCTTGGCAATACCTCCGTCCGGCATTTGGTTTTCAAGGATCATGGCTTGTGCTTTTTCCGTTTCAAAAACCTCCTTCATGTTCCGGATTCTTCCGTAGGGAACACCTTCCTTTTGAAAGGCTCCTTCTAATTCATCCCCAAGGAAGGAAGTCGCCCTTTCCTTGATTTTTTTTCCTAGACCCGGACGGTTCTCCAAGCGTTTTGCGTTGGTGGAAAATTCAACTTGCTTGTTCCAATCCGTCCCTAAAACTTGGCACAATCCTTCAAATTGCTTATCCGAGCCTACTGCTAGGGTAAAGCGGATACCGTCCTTGGACATTAGGGTTTCCCCGTAAGGGGCGATATTGGGATGAAGACTTCCCATTGGCTGTGGGATATATTCATTCATCAGCCAATTGGTAGCTTGATTGGCAAGGGAAGCAACGGCGGTTTCAAACAAGGAAGCCCGAACGAGGCTCCCCTCCCCTGTCCTCATTTTTTTCATCATGGCGATAAGAACGCCTTCCTTGAGTTGGTGCGCGGCAAGGATATCAATTAACGCCACGGGCATTTTTACGGGTTCCCTTCCCGGTTCACCGCACATCCCCAAGAAGCCCGCTTCGGCTTGTAGTGCCATATCGAAGGCAGGGCGTTTATCGTCTACGCCATAGCCCGTTAGTTCCGCTAGGATAATCCCGGGAAATTTTCGTTTTAGGATATCATAGGAAACCCCTAAGCGTTCCGCCTGGGCGGGACGGTAATTGGAGATAACGATTTCCGCGTCCTTCATTTCATCCATGAGGATGGCGTAGTCTTCAGCGGATTTGAGGTCCAGCATCAATACTCGTTTCCCATAATTCACGGAACAATAGTATGCGGAGTATTTCCGTTCCTTGTCCTCTTGCGGCAAGCGCCAATTGCGGGTAACATCACCTCCGGTCGAGGCATTTTCCACCTTCACCACTTCCGCGCCCAATTCCGCGAAAAACATACCTACGGCGGGCCCCGCAAGTACCGATGAAAGTTCAATGACTTTTATGTTTTCGAATGGTAGCATACCCTATTTTTTAATCATACAGGAGCGAAGTTACAGGAAGGTTCCGGGCTTCACTATACTTCACTCCTTCATGGTTAAAAAAATCGATAAAAAACACAAAACCCGAAAAGCCTCGTTACATATCGATAAAACAAAAAACAATGGAACTCTATTACAGGCAACTCAAGACCTTCCTCTCGGACATTACTCATTTACCCAATGATATGCTCCATATCTACGGCGGTGTAATTTGTATTTTATTCTGGTTAATCCTTTTCAAGGGGAAACGTGGCTTCCTAGGAATTATCTTGATCGTTATCGGGGAAACGATTAACGAGCTTATTGACATGTCGTACCTCTATCACACGAAAGGCATCTTCGATTTAGGGAAGCACATCCCTGATTTTATCAATACGGTTTTCTTGCCCGTTCTCATTTGGCTCTCCTTTATTTTAATATCGAAAATGAATCTTGTCAAAACCCAAAAGACATAAAAAAAGAGCGTTTTTGCAATAAGAAAACGCTCTTTGGTAATCATTCAACCATTGCTTATGGTTTACCGTACAAGCT
>JAHDDF010000027.1 GCA_020629475.1 Saprospiraceae bacterium | reverse complement strand
AGACGTTAGACGCTAGATGTTAGACATTAGACAGTTGTTTACTAAAGTAATAAAACGGAGTCTAACGTCTAGCGACTAATATCTAACATCTTGATTTTTAGCAAAATGCATCAAACTGAATTAGCCACACGATTGCCTATCAAAGCCTAAATTTCACTCCTTCACTCCTTCACTCCTTCACTCTTTCACTCTTTTACCCATATATCCCTTCGTATTTCTTCTTGGCGTATTCCATGAAATACTTGAAATTCAGGCTTTCACCGGTAATGCGCTTACAAAGTTCATCGGCGGAATAAAGGCTTCCGTGCCGGTGAATATTCTCACGCAACCATGTAAGTAGATTAGAGGTATTCCCTTCCTCTATTTGTCCAACCAATCCCGGAATATCCTTTTCGGCTTGCCTAAAAAATTGAGCGGCATAAAAGCTCCCCAAGGAGTAAGTCGGGAAATACCCGATACTTCCGTATGCCCAGTGTATGTCTTGAAGTATACCGCGCTTATCATCCGGTACCTCAACACCTAGGTATTCCTTGTATTTGGCGTTCCAAACTTGGTCCAAGCCCTCAACGGAATAAGTCCCTTCCATGAGCCCCTTCTCTATTTCGTAGCGGATAAGGATATGGAAATGATAATTCAATTCATCGGATTCAACCCGGATTAAACTTGGCTCCACCTTATTTATCGCCTTGTAGAATTGTTCGGCCGTTTTCGATCCAAGATTTTCAGGGAAATATTTTTGTGCCAAACCATAATGTGCTTTCCAGAAGGGTAAGCTGCGCCCCACGTTATTTTCCCATAAGCGGGATTGGGATTCATGGATGCCCAAGGAAACCGCACTCCCTACGGGCAAACCGTATTGATCCAAGGGAAGCCCTTGCTCGTATAGGGCATGACCTCCCTCATGGATGCAAGACCAAGTCATGCTCCCGAAATTATCCTCGTGGATTCTCGTGGTTACCCGTACATCGGTAGGCGCGAAATTAGTGGTAAAAGGGTGAGGGGATAAATCCTGCCTGCCTGCATCGAAATCATAGTGCATGAGTTTCAATACCTCAATCCCGAAATCCCACTGCTTGTCCTTGTCGTAGTGATGATGTAAAAACTCGAATTCAACTTGCTCTTTTTCACGGAGCTCTTTTACGAATTTTACCAATTGCTCTTTTACGTCCTTGAAGAGTTCATCCAAATGAGGAACCGTCCCTCCCGGTTCGAATTGGTCCAAATGCGCCTCGTAGGGATGATTTTCATAACCGATGATTTCCGCTTCTTCCTTACGGATTTCAATTAAATTTCCCAAGGCGTTCTTGAATACGGAATAGTCATTGGCTTCCCTTGCTTTTAACCACGCCATATATGCTTCGGAAACGGCGCGGGAGTTTCTTTCCACGAATTCAGTACTGAATTTGGTGGCTCTATCATGTCGCTTAGCGGTAAGCTCGATATTCCGTTTTTGCTGTTGCGGGAAATCATTTTTCCTTCCCGATAATTCCTTAATAATGGAAGAAAAGGAATCACCCGTAAAACGTTCATGCGCCAAACCGGAGAGCGTGGCTACCTGACGGGTACGGATACCCGCACCTTTGGAAGGCATATTTACTTCCTTGTCCCAATTCAAGAGTGCCGTGGCGTAGCCTAAATCGGCTATCCGTTGCATTTCCTTTACGTAATTATCGTAAGTCTTATCGGTCATGATGATTTTGTTTTGATGGTTGCAATGATCAGGGATATCCACCCCAATATGAAAAATACGCCGCCTACCGGTGTTAGTGGGCCTACTATTGCCACAGGGATTTTAATTAAATCACGGCATGCCAATAAGTATAACGATCCTGAAAACAAGCAAATGCCGATTAGAAATAAGACACAAGCATTTCTGGACCATTTGGCGTGAAGCCGGAAGGAGGCAAGATAGGCACCAAGGGCAGCTAGGACATGATAAAAGTGGTATTGGATGCCCGTTTCATAAATGCCCATCCTATCCGGACTTAAGGTTTCTTTCAATCCGTGACTCCCGAATGCGCCAAGAATCACGGCAAGGGCGCCGAAGACGGAAATGACGATAGGCAAAGACTTGTTGGGCATGGATTTATTATCTTGCGGCCTTAAGGTAATCAATACCCAAACCAATTTGATTCAGGTATAATTTTGCCCCAAAAGTAATATTAATCCTCCTCTTTCATGAAGTTTCTTTTCTTCGGCTCCCGGAAATCGGGTACTAGGAATATTACAAATTCCCTAGGAGTATTTTTTGTAGGGATATGCTTTATGCTTACGCTAGCGGCATGCGGCAAGAAAGAAAATTTTTTGCCATCCGTCCCTTATTCTGCGGTTTCAGTTTCCGGATCAGGTGAATTTCCAATTACCGTCCCTTGTTTGGAGGATGGTTTCGAGCCCGGTGTGGTTTGTAAAATCCGTGGTGGTCATTATTTGGGGATTTGGGAAATGAGCGCCAAGGAATTCGAGAATTTCTTTCACTGTTTAATCGCTGATTTTACGGAACCGGAGGTAAGGGAGAATACTTATAATTATAACGGGAATGAGATTTTCTACTACCGTAGGGAAGGGCTAACCCTTGCCATGAATTTTAAGGATGGTTTATTGCGAATGGCGGATGCCGGCTTTCCGGTCGAGGGTTCATTGGACGCGAGTGAGGATAAGAGTGCGCGCTTGTATTTCCCGAAAAAAATGAAAGGGATAAAGGAGGTGCATCGCTTTTCCTCTTTTGCTTGCGGTTTAAATTTAGACGGTCTTATCCCGGATGGATTTATTTATTCGAAACAACTTTCGAATTGTTCCACCGATACCATTTTTAAGGGTGTTTTTATTCCTGATGTTCCTTTGGAGGTGCTTTCGAAACAAGAACCTGATTTTTCTTTTCTTCCCAATAATTCCGATTCATGGATTTATTCTTCCTTGGGACGTACCAAGTCGGGGAAAGATTTGTTTCATCGGGATTCCCTTTTTCATACTTGGCGATTTTCCGTCAAACTAACCAATGGTGCTAAAGGCATAATTATACCCGCGAAAGAATCGGGTAATATTCAAGGGACGGCAGCAAAAAAAATAAATAAGGAAGCGATTACGGAAACGGGAATACCGCCTGAAATCTGGCAAGGAATTACAGGCGCGGATATTCCGTTTGAAACACCTTTGGGACCTAAAAAAATCAAGTCATTTTACTGGGGGGATTTTCAAGGAAATGTCCTTGTGTCGGAGAGAAAAAATGAATTCCAATCCTTTATGATGGTGGACTTGAATGTCAAGAATTTCGGGAAATTTTCCAATGCTTGGTCAAGCAATAAAGAAGTACCCTTGTATTTGTCTTATGGCAAGGCAAAAAACGGGAAGCGGGTTTTTATTTCTTTGTTTGAAAGAAAAAATGAGGGTTTTAATATTGAAATTAAATTATTAAACCGGACATCGGAAAAAGATGCTACTTCAAGCCAATTCACGGAATATTTAGGGGAAAAACCTCTTGGTGATTTAGTCTTTTTCGAAAATGGATTAAAAGCGGTTAGGCAAGACAGTGGTTTCGTCCTCCATATTTATGATGATGTAATGACGGGGGCATCCGTAAGAAAGGCATTGGATAGCCGGGTTATTTCCGATTATTTTGTTTTGGGTGAAGGTTTGAAAACCTTGGTTTTTTGTACCGCTAATAAATTATACCGAACTGATTTTGAGGGAAATGATCTACCCGGATTTCCTAAGCCGCATTTCGCGGGTGGGATTAAGGGCGGCATTAATTTGGAGTACTTTGAATCGGACGGTTCCGTATGGGGGCTGATATCCACGGGAACGGGTAAAATCCATGCCTATGATATGACGCGTTCGGGTATTCCCGTTGCCGGTTGGAATCCCTTGCCTTATCCTTTTTATAGCCCTACGGGAACGCCTGTTGTCATGCATGGGAGTAATTTTGATTTATTCTTCATTAATGATTCATTGGGTAATGTATACGCCTTTGATAAAATGGGTTTTGAAAATTTCCCGGCATTGGGTTTAGGTAGTGATTATGCAGGCGCCGAAATCTCGGTGGATAATAGTGTATCAGGAAAGGAAAGGGCTGTTTTGTATGATGGTAAAGGCAGGGTAAGGGTAATAAATTCCCAAGGGCAAAACTTTGGTTTGCCACTAGGTGATATTAATAAAAAAGGGGAGTTTGTACTAGCGGATTTCCTAGGGGATTCAAGAAAGGATTACCTCCTGTTGCAAGGGAATAAAATGTACTTGTGGTATTATGAAGGGAATAATTTCAAGAAGGCTTTCGAGAAAACTTTTGATGTATCATTCGTAGGGTTAAGGCATTTTGAATTAGCCGGCGGTAAATCCATTTTCGGTTGCCATTCAAAAGACGGAAAACGTATATTTCTTTTTAATAACAAAGGTGTAATTTTAGAGGGGTTTCCTCTGCCCGGAAGTGTTGGGTTTGATGTAGCGGAAACGGGGAATCAACAATTAAAAATATTAACGGCGGATTCAGAAAACCTCTATCAGTTTATTATACCTTATTCAAATACCAAATAGTACCGTTTAAAAAAGTAGCAAAGGCAACCCACAAAATATAAGGTACCAATAACCAACCTGAAATAGGGGTGACCCTCTTAAAATTAATGAAGGTTAAAATAATGGCGATTTCTAAAAAGATAATTTCAAAAAGAGCCAGCCCGGGCATTTTTAACCCAAAAAAACATATGGACCATAAGGCATTTAAAACCAGTTGGACCACGTAAAGTATCATGCTGATTTCCACCCCGAAGGTATTCATTCCTTTTCTCCAAACCAGAAAGGCGGCAACAGCCATCATGGTATACAAAGCGGACCAAACCGGACCAAACAACCATGCCGGTGGATTCCAGTCGGGTTTGATTAGTTCAGGGTACCAAGTTAGTACGGAATTACCTGTTGCGAACCCTCCGATGGCGGCGGCGGAGTACGTCAGTAAAAGAATTACGAAAAAGCCAAGTATTTGCTGTCCGGTATTCATGGTCAAGGATTTGCGGTTGATAAAAACCAACACCTAACCTTAACCGAGATAAGTGACACTTGTTCGAAAAAACGTGGAAAGTTTTTGTTATCGGAATTCTCTTTTCTCAAAAAGGGAAATGGATTCCCTTGTGGATTGGGGTAGAGGGGCGGTTTTCGCCGTTTCGTAATCATAGCAAACAATGATGCTATCCCCCTTGGCGACAAGCCCTAATTTTTCTGAATGAAGCTCGTAATCCAAGGAAATGGATTTGTTCCCGATTCGGCTAACACCGGCTTTTACCTTAACCCTGTCAGGATATTGGACAGGCAAAATAAATTGACAACCCGTTTGTGCCAGGATAGGCCCCAAGCCCAAGGGCTTAGTCGTTTCCCTAAAACCGCTTGAACGAAAGTACTGTATCCGTGCCTCCTCGAAATACTTGAAATAAACGGTATTGTTTACGTGGTTAAAAGCATCCATTTCTCCCCATTTTACATCGAATTCGATTTCAACGGGCCAGTATCTATCCTCCATATGTGCTCCTAAAATAGTTTTCTAACCGTAGAAAGCCGTTGGAAAAGTTCTTCTAGGGTTTTGCGATCAACCTCATGCGCACCATCGAATTTCGTTACTTCGAAATCCATACCTGCAGTGTTCGCGATACCAATTTGCTTCTCTAGTCTTTCCTCGGTGATGAATCCGTCCTCCTTTCCAACGACCCAGTGTAAACCCACCTTTTTGAAATAATCCTTGGCTTGGGCATAGTCTTGATCATGCGCCAATTGCCCCGCCCAAAGTATCAGGTTGTCAATCCTTGGTTTATTCGATGCCGCCCATCTACTAATGGTAGGGCATCCTTGGCTGAAACCCATTAGACTAATGCTGACGTCATCGGATAGTTGGGGAACGATATAATCGTATAGGGCGGAGAGGTAATTCATGTTGTCATAAATGTCTATCTCCCTGTCCTGCTTGGTCATCCAAGAGGCGACTACCTTTCCCGTGAAATTTTCCCAGTAAAAACGGTTCAATCCCTCCGGGCAAATCACCAAGGTATTCCCGTCGTCCAACCCCTCGAATTTATAGACGAAGCTACGCGCCGCTTGACCGTAACCATGTAAGGCTATTACCAAGCGTTTAACGTGTTTACCTACTTCACCGATGGTGTAAAAATGTGCGGTTTTGGGGACGGAAAACTTATGGTGCTCCATTAATTCGCGTTTTCGGACATGAATTTGATGCGCATCAGCCGGATTTCCTCTATGGTAATATCCTCATCATCCAACTCCTTGTACGCCACTTCCACATCATCCGTTTCGGCTTCACCGAAATAATCCATAATATCATCCGCGGAATATTCATCAACGGCATCCTCGATAAAGTAATCGATATTCACCCTGGTACCGGAATCAACGATGATGTCCAATTCATCCAATAGCTCCTCCATCGTGAAACCGTTTTGATTGGCGATATCGTACAACGGAATTTTTCTATCGATTCCCTGGATAATGGCGACTTTCTTCTTGGATTTGTTCGCAACTTGTTTCACGACGAAATCCTCGGGACGGATGATGTCATTTTCCTCAACATAATCCGAAATCAAAGCAATAAACGGTTTTCCGTAACGTGCCGCCTTCCCCTTGGAAACACCGCTAATATTCCCCATCTCCTCGATTGAGGTCGGGTATATGGTCGCCATTTCATTAAGGCTATTCTCCTTGAAAATAACGTAGGGAGGTTTGTTCATCCGGCTTGCCTCCTTGGAACGAAGGTTTATCAATTGGGTCAATAATTTTTGATCCAATGCCGCTGACTTCCCGCTGGTAACGGGTTCGTCCACGTAATCATCAAAGTTACGGTTGATGGGAATGCCGATGTCGTAAGGGCGGGAAATATACTTTTTCCCGTCCTCGGTTAATTTGAGTATTCCATAGTTTTCAATATCCTTGGAAAGAAGATTCCTCAATAAGGCGTGGCGGAAAATGGATTCCCAGAAAGTCTTGTCTTTTTCACTGCCTTTTCCGAAATGTTCCTTTTTATCGTGCTTAAAGATTTCTATCTCTTGGGTTTTTTCACCCCTGATGAATGAGAGCAAATGTTTTATCCTATGGTTTTCTTTCAGTTCATCAATCGAGGCGAGCGCAAGTTGCATTTCATCTTTAACAGGGATTCTTTCCTTGGGATGACGGCAATTATCGCACATGTCGCCACATTTGCTATCATCATATGCTTCCCCGAAATAGTGCAGGAGGAAAGTCCTGCGGCAGGAGGTAGTCTCGGCGTAAGCCATGATTTCCTGAATCAACAAGGCGCCCATTTCACGCTCGGCCAGCGGCTTGTCGCGCAGGAATTTTTCCAACTTATGGATGTCTTTTGGAGAGTAAAACGCGATACAACGCCCCTCCAAACCATCACGTCCGGCACGCCCCGTTTCTTGGTAGTAATTCTCAATACTCTTTGGAATATCATAATGGATAACAAAGCGTACGTCCGGCTTATCGATACCCATTCCGAAGGCGATGGTGGCAACGATAACATCCATCCTTTCCATCAGGAAATCGTCTTGGGTTTTGCTACGGGTTTTTGCGTCCAAACCGGCGTGGTACGGAGCCGCTTTAATCCCGTTTACCTTTAGCACCTCCGCGATTCCCTCGGTAGCTTTTCTACTTTGAACGTAGATGATTCCGGACTTGCCTTCCATGCCTTTAATGACCTGTACGATATTGCGTAAGGTAATTTCCTTTTTCCCTTTCGGACGAATCTCGTAGTAAAGGTTCTCCCTATTGAATGAGGAAACAAAAGTACTTGGCGCTTGCATGTCAAGGTTCTTCACGATATCCGCTTTAACCTTGGGCGTCGCTGTTGCCGTTAAGGCAATTACGGGAATATTCCTTCCTATCCTGGAAATCATATCCCTGATTTTCCGGTATTCCGGACGAAAATCATGTCCCCATTCCGAGATGCAATGCGCCTCGTCAATAGCGACGAGAGATACGTCCACCTTTGAAAAGAATTCAAGGTTTTCCTCCTTGGTAAGCGTTTCAGGCGCGATATAAAGCATCTTCGTTTTACCTGAAACGATATCCTCCTTTACTTTCCTGGCTTGTGTCTTGGAAAGGGAAGAGTTGAGGAAATGCGCGATTTCATCCCCTTCACTATATCCGCGAATGGCATCTACCTGGTTTTTCATCAAAGCGATGAGCGGCGATATTATGATGGCGGTCCCGTCCATCATGAGTGCGGGAAGTTGGTAGCAAAGTGATTTGCCACCACCGGTAGGCATTAATACGAGCGTATCTTTTCCGTCAAGTACGCTTTTTACGATTTCCTCCTGGTTTCCTTTGAAACTGTCGAAGCCGAAATAATCTTTCAGGGCTCCTAGAATATCTTGCGATAAAGCTTTCATTAAGTGGTTTTCTTTTTCATGGTTCCGATTTCAGACAATGTGCTTGTTTGGGTTTTATTGCCTTCCACCGTGCTTACGACGAACTCTTTTATCCGTAGTAACATGAATTTTTTTCTTGAATTTTCCCGGGATATCACTTCAACGGAAGAATGTCCGCAGGTTGTCCATTTGTGCCTAATATTATGGGTGATTACTCCAGGAAAGCGATTGTTAATTGCGTCTCCTGCCGTAATTTCATCCTCAAGATGAATTCGAAAATTCCCCAAGGGTAGGTAGGTTGAGTCTTTTCATTAAATTACGAATAAAATTCCTTTATTCGTATGGTTTTCTCCCCACATTTTAGATTTTTCTGGACATGTTCCCGGAAAAAGCGACCAAAAATAAGGAAATGGGCTTGAATAAAAAACACCCGATTTTAGACTCCGTTCACAGAACCATAAAATCAGAGGCGGAGGCGGTGTATTCATTGTTGGATTTGGTAGATGATAATTTTATCGGGGTGGTGGAATGCTTATACCTTTCCAAGGGAAGGGTAGTGTTTACGGGAATCGGTAAAAGCGCGATCATCGCCCAGAAAATCGTCGCTACATTTAACTCTACGGGCACGAGTGCCTTATTCATGCACGCAGCCGATGCCGTACACGGGGATTTGGGCATGATATCCTCCGATGATGTAGTGGTTTGCCTTTCTCAAAGCGGTGAAACACCTGAAATTAAAGTGTTGATTCCTTGGGTGAAAAGAAACGGTAACCCTTTGGTTGGGATGACGGGAAATCCAAATTCTTACCTTGGGACGCATGCTGATTATTTTATCCCGACTACCGTGGGAAAGGAGGCGGGACCGAATAACCTTGCGCCTACCAGTAGTACGACCGTTCAAATGGTTGTAGGGGACGCCATTGCGGTAGCCCTAATGGAAATGAGGGGTTTTTCAGGTAAGGATTTCTCCGATTTTCATCCCGGAGGTAATTTGGGGAAACGGCTATACCTGAGGGTAGGTGAGCTGTATCAAACGAATAAAAAGCCTTCGGTAAAAAAAGATGAGGGGCTAAGGGAAATAATTATTTCCATGACTTCGGGTATGCTTGGGATAACCGTGGTAGTGGATGATAAAGGTCTACCTATCGGTGTTATTACAGACGGGGATTTAAGAAGAATGTTATTGGATGGTTTATCCTCTTCCGGTACTTTGGCAAAGGATATCATGAGCCCGAACCCAAAGACGGCATCTAAAGATTTCCTCGCGGCACTTGCCTTGGAAAAGATGCGGGAATTTTCCATTACCCAAATGATTATCGTGGATGACGAAGGACGATATGAAGGAATCGTGCATTTACATGACTTGATTAGGGAGGGAATCGTATGAGAAAGCTAGGAATTCTTTTTTGTGTATTATTTGTACTAGGATGTGCTAGAACCGAGCCTCCTGAAATATCATTTTACCATTGGAAAAGTAATTGGAATCCTACGGATTTCGAATATGAATATTTGAATAAACTTTCCGTTAAAAAGTTATACGTACGATATTTTGATATTGATATAAATAACGGAGAGCCTGAACCCGTAGGGGACCTAATTTTTTCGGATTCTTTAGCTGCTAATTTTCAAATTATTCCTACGGTTTTTATTACCGAAAAAACGTTTCGGGATATTTCAAAAGAAAAAATTAGTGATTTAGCCGGCAAGGTTGTCAATCGATTAAAATCAAAGCATGAGAAATTTTCAAGTCAGCCGTTAAATTCCGTTCAATTTGATTGTGATTGGACTTTGGGTTCCAAGGATAACTACTTCTTTTTCTTGGAGAAATGCAAGGAATTGTCTTCTTGGGAAATTTCGTCGACCATTAGATTACATCAAGTGAAATTCAAAAGAAAAACCGGTGTTCCACCTGTGGATTATGGTGTTTTGATGGTTTACAATACCGGTAATATCTCTAAATGGGAAGAAGAAAACTCCATTCTAAAGGCTGAAACGGTTTCCGATTATTTACCCAAGAAAAATGATTACGATATTCCCTTGGATATGGCGCTTCCCCTTTTTTCATGGTCTTTATTATTTAGGGAAGGAAAATTAATAAAAATAATCAGGGATACAAGGTTGGATGAGTTTAATGATACAAGTAAATATATCGTTAAGGAGAATAGGGTAGAGGTAAAAAAAAGCCACTATTTAAAGGGTTATTATTTGTATAGCGGTGATGAACTGAGGACGGAATCGTCAGACCGTTCTGAAATTTTGAATACCGTTTCCTTATTATCCGGTGTGTTTGAACCGTCCGAAATCGTATATTACCACTTGGATTCATCCACCATCAAACCATACCCACATGCCGAATTGGAAAATCATCGTCTGCTCTTCTCTGACGATAATGCTTATCGTCCTCAACCCGACTAAGAACATACAAGGATGCGGTTTCTCGGAAGAGGACCTTTTCCCGGGTTACAGCTTGCTGGATATATACATCCTTGAAAACGGCGGTACTGATTTCGCGCCGCACATACTCTCTTTCCAGGAGCATTACGAAATGGATGAGAAAGAGGCACTCACCCAAGTGGAAATGAATATCCAAGAATGGCAAGATGTATCTTGTTTCTACACGGAACCGGATGACGTGGCGTACTTGGTCTATAAATCGTCCATTGATGAAATGGAGCTGCTTAGGAAAGCGGCAAAAGGCAAAGGCAACCTTCCTCGATCCCTAAAGTCGAATTCTTTTGCCCTCGGGATTCAAGAAAATGAATGCATCGGGACCATTGATTACCTGATTTTTGCCAAACGTTGTGAGCCCTTCGTAGTGGAAACCGATCCTTGGGCGGATGAGGATCCGAATGATAAGGCAAGAATGCAGCAACTAATCAAGGACGGTAAAAAATACATGATGAAAACGGATAACCATTATGTCCGTTTAAGGTATATGTACCAGCTTGTCCGTTTGGCGCACTATATGAATGATTACCAAGGAGCCTTGGATGTTTTGGAGTGGGCTGATCCTAAAGTAGATGAACAAGAAAGTATTATTAATTGGTGGATTTTAGGACATAAGGCTGGCTGTATAAAACGATTAGGGGATCAAGCGGAGGCTTCCTACTTGTTTTCCAAGGTTTTCAAGAATAGCCCATCCAAACGGGAACGGGTTTACCGCAGTTTTGCCATTGATAGCGATGAGGAATGGAAAGCTTGTCTTTTAAAGTGCGAAAGCGATGAGGAACGTTCTACCTTGTTTACCATGAGGGCAATGGATAAGCACGGGAATATTCTTGAGGAAATGAAGAATATTTATAAGCTTTCCCCTGCTTCGGGTGATCTCACTTACCTTTTGGTCAAGGAGATTAGCCGCTTGGAGGATACCTTTTTAGGTGCGGAATTTAGGAGGTATGATTATGGAGGAAAGCCGGATAAAATAGCCAAGGAAAGACTTATCCTTCTTACTGAATTCGTAACCCAATGCCTGGGTGAAGGCAAGATTTCGGATAAGCCGGTTTGGAAAGTGGCGGAAGGTTATTTGCATTATTTAGCCAGGGATTTTTATGCGGCGGATCGGAGTTATAAGCAAGCTGTGCCCTTGGTAAAAAATAATGAAGCCTTATCCAACCAGTTGGGGCTATTTAGGTTGGCATTGAAGGTACATGCTTATACTAGGGTTAATGATACGGTGGAGGACGAAATATATGAAATGGTCCAATCCAATGAATATTATAAGACCCACGAAACATTCCCTGATTTCGTTTTCGACCGTCTTACCCAGTTGTATTTAAAGCAGGGAGAAGAAGGAAAGGCATTCTTATGTATTTATTCCTATGGAGATCTTACGTATAACCCTGACCCCGTTATTATTAATCAATTAATTGCCCTTGGGGAAAAAGAACGTAAAACCAAGTTGGAGGAGGAGTTACTGAAAGCGAAATTGGGAGAGGATTATATTTCCGCTTTATATGAATTAAAAGGGACTTACCACCTTTCCAGATATGAGTTATCGGATGCCTTAAGGGCATATGAAAAGGTGAAAACCACCACTATGGAGGCCACTTCCTTCCAGCCTTTTTTGGATCCCGGATTTAGCAACTGTGTCCATTGCGAAATCCCCGAAATGGATACTTTACCCAAGCTTACCAAAACAGAAATTACGCGTAGGTTAATTGATTTGGAATACCAAGCAAAAACCGATTTGGAACAAGCTTCCAATTATTATTACCTGCTTGGTTTGGCTACCTACAACATGTCTTATTTCGGGCACTCCCACCAGGTTTTGGACTATTACAGAAGTGGTAGTTCTTGGTATTATATAGAGGATTTGGACGAAGACGGCGCCTTGGATTTTTGGGATGCCCCCTACGGGAATAAGGAATACGTTAATTTGGAAAGACCTCTTTTCTTCTTCGAAAAAGCAAGGGAACTTTCACCGGATGATGAATTCGCGGCACGGGCGGCATTCATGGCGGCACAATGTGAAATCAGGATGTATTATACCAAGGAGGATTATAATAGTGCCACCTTCTACCCTAAGACTTATATTCCTAAACTTCCGAAGAAGTACAGGAATTATTATGACTTGTTAATCAATAAATACAAGGGTACTGATTTTTATTCCGCCGCTATAGAGGAATGTAAATACTTCGGGTATTACGTGGAGCAGGGGATGTAAAATTACCGGATAAATCCAATTGGGTGAGGGGAGTAGGAACCTAGATTAGGCAGGTTGTCTTGTACTCCTGCCTGCCCTTGAGTCGCACCGTTTGAGCTACCGTTGCATCCATTAGTAGAGGTTGTAACAACACCATTCATCCCGGGGGAAAGGGAGATGGTCAGACCTCCACCCGAATAAGCGGTAAATAGTGCTCCGCCTGCACCGCCGCCACCCGGACCAAAACAACGATTACTTGATGAATTGCCCGTGTCGCCTCCGTTTCCTCCTTCCGAGGTAATATTTAGGGCGGTTAAGGTTGATACGGTAAGGTGTATACTGCCTGCACCGCCACCGCCACCGCCACCGTCGCCGTTTACCGTGCCCCCGTCTTCCCCATTGGAAATAAGGGAAAAACCGTTACCGGAAAGTGTTGGTGTTGAAACATAAATTATTCCTCCTCCGTCTCCCCCAATTCCTGATACATTATTATTTCTATGACCGGCTCCACCGCCACCTCCCATGATTAAACGATTGGTGTCGTTAATTGAATAACCGCCTAATCCGGGATGGTTACCCTTACAGCCGAAAAAACTAGGTTCCTGATTCCTTCCGCCATCACCACCGGCGCTTTGGTTCCCACCGCCACCTCCGCCGGCATTGTGATCATTACCGCCACCTCCGCCATTTGCCTGAGGACCTTTTCCTGTTTCTTTTCCCGCTATAAATTTAGTGACACCTTCCCCTTTACCCCCTCCTTCACCATTGGTGCCATAGAAGAAAGAACCATAATTGGAAATGGCGTTGCAGCTAATTCCGTATGGATAAACGCCTCCTCCTCTGAATCCTTGTTCTGAAACGTCTATGTCGGCATTAAGGGTAATCGAACCTGTTGCTTCCACCGCAACAACACCGCCGGTAGTACCATCCCAAGGAGAAGCCGTTATATTTCCGGAAACGGTAATGTTCGTTCCTACGAATATTCGAACCATTTGAACACTTCCGTCAGTGAAATCATATAAGTGGGTTAACCCCGAAGTAAAGTACACATCATTCCCCACGATTTGATCAATCTCCATCCGATCAAAATAACCCGCTGATCCCCCGTCCGTAATGGTGCCGAAATTGGCGTCATCCGTTTCGGAAATAATCGCTCCTTGCATTTGGATAACCAAAACCAAATCACCTACGGAAAAGTCGGTAACCGAAGCAGCGGTAACAAAGGAGGAACAACCCGCATTCCCGGAAGCGGAAAGGGCGGTGTAATCATTAACGACTCCACTGATGGTTTGGGCACTCAGGGAAAAAGTCAAGAATATCGTAATAAGAAGGATACAGTGCGCCTTCATAAAGGTAGTTTTCATGAATTCGACCGCCGTTCATCCGGTTGGGTGGTACAAAAATAACTAATCCCCTAACGATTCCTTTCATAAAAAGGCGGCTTAACCTCGTTTTAAGTTTTTTACCGGACCTTGTTTTCCGTAAAGGACTTATCTTTGCAGTGCATCTTTCCCGTAGACCCTGAGATTTTTACACGCTAAACCATCTATATGGAACAGTTTGGGGGACCTGCGCCACGGGAACGTCTAACAGGATTTTTAAGGGAACTAGATAGGCTTCAGTTTAAGGACATCCCTTGGATCATTAGTGAAACGCTAAGGTGTACCAAGGAATGCATGGCTATGGAGTACTGGGATTTGGCATTGGCTTTTTTCGTTATCCATATTCATGCTTTACGGATAAACGGAGAATATACGCATGCATTAACGACCATAAAGGAATTTGACGTAGTTATTAAAAACGGTGAGGATAAGGAACGTGGCGAACTCCTTCACGCCAAAGCGGTTTTGTATCGAAGAATAGGGGAACTGGATAAGGCGCTTCGTTGCTTCCGTGAATCCTTAGCGATCCTTGAAAAATTCCCGGATTATGATGCCGTCAATGTCGTTCGGATGAATTTCGGGACCCTGTTGATTAACCGTAAAAATTATCATGCTGCATATAAGGTTCTTTTTTCCGCTTACCAAAGTTTTGAGGAGGTAGGCGAAATGAGGGGCTGTGCCATGTGTTGTTGCAATATAGGAAGTATTTACAGGGAGCTAGGGGATTATGAAAAGGCATTGGAGTATTTCAGTATGGCTTCCGGGTTTTTGGATCAATCGGATGAATGCCCCAGGCACATCTCCATGAAAATCCGCGCGGAACACGCAAGGTTACTTTTGAAGTTTAATTATCTCAAAAAGGCGGGAGGGATACTTAGGGAAATCGATAATCTTTTTACCGGCAAGGAATCATCGGAGTTATTGGTCCTTCCAAGGGTAGCAATGGCTGAACTTCTTTTAAAGAAGAGGCAATTTGCGGATGCTTTTGAGTGTATTTCTGACTTGTTCCCTGAAGTGGAGCAAGGTCAAAATGCAAGGCATAAGGTTTTTGCCATCATTACCAAAACCGAGTGTTTTTATCATTTAGAAAGGTATGAGGAAGGAGTTGCTTTTGCTAAGGAAATGTTCGAATCCATAAGGGATAGTGGTTCCCTTAGAAGTGAAAAAGAATTCCTTTTGCTTTGGTTCAAAATGCTAAAAGGGATGAACCTCAAAGATGAAATGCTGGAGGTGTCCCATAAAATTATTGATGTTGATGCCGCTCTGGAAAAAGATTCCAATACTTTCAATCGTAATAATTTAAAGGTCTTGGCGGAAATCATGGATTTTCAGGTAAAACTTGAAACCGAACGCGCCTTGGTGGACGAGAAGGAAAAAATGAACCATTACCTCGAGGAACGAAACAAGGATTTGGATGACTTCGTTTCCATCGCCGCCCATGATTTGAAATCACCCATTCGAACCATCCATTCTTTTGCTAAACTCCTGGAAAAGAAAAAGGAATACAACCCGGAATATTTAGCCTTTATTTTAGAGGCTTCCTCCCAAATGCAAGGGATGTTGGAAAATTTATTGGATTATGCTAGGGTAGGAGCTTCCGGGCGCGAAAACGAGGAAGTTAACCTGTCAGACGTATTGCATGAGGTTATGCTCTTTTCTTATTACGAAATCAAGAAAAAGGAAGGGGATATGACCGTAAGTGAACTCCCGATCTTATTCGGGGATTTCTCCTTGCTTAAATTACTCTTTCAGAATTTACTTCAAAATTCCATAAAGTTTTCCTCGGAACACAGGAGCCCCGTAATTGAGGTTTATTCCGAAGAATTCGAGGATTTCAACAGGGTTTATTTCAAGGACAACGGAAAAGGTATTTCCGAAAAGGACAAGGAAGGAATTTTTAAAGCATTTTCAAGAGGCTCCGGAAGGGAACGTACCGAGGGGAGCGGAATCGGTCTCGCTACCTGCGCAAAAATCATGAAATACCACGGTGGAGGCATCTCCGTTCAATCCGAACTGGGAAAGGGAAGTACTTTTATCTTGGACTTTCCTAAAGGAGTGAGTTAACGTTTTATTCGAAATCTTTAACCCTTTAATCACCATTCCCTAAGGGGCTAGTGCATACTTTTGATCCAAGGTTCCCGTTCTACACTCAACCATCGCCTTAATCCGATGTTTGTATAGGAACCTCTCCTTCGTAAACCAAAAACACGGGAGTTATGAATAGATCAATCTTAATTTTAGCATGGTTAACGGTACAATCCGTTTTCCTCTTCGCGCAAGACACGCAGTTTACCACCTCAGGTGATTCCGATCCCGAAGCCAAGGCGGTTTTGGATAAACTAAAAGCGAAATTCGAAGGCTTTACATCTGTAGAGGCACAGTTCGAAATTATCCTTGAAATACCCGAAACACCCAGGGAGCGAATCGTGGGTAATATCATCCAGTCCGGTGAAAAATTCAATGTGAACATGGATGAACGCCAGGTCATTTCCGATGGTGAAACCATGTGGATGATCCTTCACAATATCGAGGAAGTCCAAATCATGGATGCCGAGGATTTCCAAGAAGAGGAAAACTTCATGTCCCCCTTGGATTTAATGAATATCCATGAATCCGGGGAATACATTTACGTACTCCTTAATGAAGGCTACGAAAACGGGACATTGATTCAGCAAATCGAATTCAAACCCATCGACAAGGATTCGGAGTATTCTAAAATCAGGATTACCGTTGATAAAAAAGCCCAATCCATAAAAAGGGTTAAGGTCTTTTCCAAGGACGGTTCCCGCTATACCATGACGGTAAACGGCTGGAAATCCAACCAAAAATACGATGCCCTTACCTTCGGTTTCGATGAAGACAAGCACTTCGGTTACGAAATTGAAGACCTCAAGTGGTAATTCTCCATTAAGAATTTTCGGAAGGCGCTTCCCAATAGGGTAGCGCCTTCTTTTTTTAGTAAACCTCTTTCCTTATTTACTGTTAGGCTTACAAAAATAGAGTGCCCGCACACGGCAACTCTTTAACTATTCACTCTTAACTCCTTCACTACAATGCTTGGTTGGTTAAAAAAGGATCCCGTAAAGAAATTGGAAAAGCAATATGCCGCGCTGATGGAAGAAGCCATGCACATCCAAAGAAGCGGTGACCTCAAGGAATACGCCCGTAAAATCGCGGAATCCGAAGAGCTATTGGAAAAAATTAAAAGCTTAAAAGGGAAGTAAGCGAACAAACGGTGGCTTACATTCGTAGATATTGCGAACCAAATCCATGTTTTGTCGGCTTATTCATTTTTTGTGGCGAAGTGCAGGATTAGTTTCCTCCGCGTAATTTACTTCCTAAGAACACTGCCCAAGCGTATCCTTAGGCTACTTAGCCATTTTAGTGACGGATTCCGGCATCTCAAATCCAAGGATACCGGACATTGGTGGGACAACGGCAAGAAAACTTCCCTAGGGGAAAAATGGCAATTATGGTGCATGGAACTCATCTTACTTACGGGTGATGTCCTCGCCGCCGGTGAAACCTACAATAACCTTTGCGATTGGTTCAAGTACCGTTCCCGCCCCTTACTCCCGGAGGAATGCCGCTTGGCGCAAACCGTCTACGGAAATTCCCTTCCCTTACATGTTATTTCCATTGATGGTGATGCCTATTGGGCAATCAAAAAACCACAAAACGCCGTCGCCTACGTCGGTTTTTTGACCATCAATGCCGCCAAACCCATGTCGAAAGGACTCCTGATCCATGAATTGGTCCATGTTTGGCAATACCATACCGTTGGTTCCGCTTATATCATCCGTGCGCTTTGGGCACAAACCACCCAAGCAGGTTACGACTACGGAGGAACCACCGCCCTTGAATCCCTCTGCTTGGAGGAAAAGGATTTATTATCATTCAATTACGAACAACAAGGGGATGTAATGCAAGATTATTTCCGCATCAAAAACGGTTACCTTCCCTTATGGGGTTACGGCGTTTCCCAAGACCTTCACCTCTACGAATACTTCCTCCCCGGAAAAAAATCTTGAATTACTCTCTCTCCGGTTATTAAATCGTAAGGTTTCGCAGTACCTTTGAATCCCGTAATGATAAATTTTTCCTAGTAAAATCCCTTGGATTTCTAGGGAACCAACCACACTTCGATGACCAAGTACATCTTCGTTACGGGCGGTGTTACTTCCTCTTTGGGGAAGGGCATTATTTCTGCCTCTCTTGCTAAACTCCTTCAAGCAAGGGGCTTCAAAACCACCATCCAAAAGTTCGACCCGTATATCAACGTGGACCCGGGAACCATGAATCCCTACGAGCACGGTGAATGCTACGTAACGGACGATGGTGCCGAGACGGATTTGGACTTAGGATACTACGAGCGTTTCCTAGGGACGCCCACTTCCCAAGCCAATAACGTTACCACCGGACGCATCTATCAAACGGTCATCGAAAAGGAAAGACGAGGTGACTACCTCGGAAAAACCGTTCAAGTCATTCCGCACATCACGGATGAAATCAAGCGCCGGATGAAGCTCTTGGGGCAAAACGGTTCCCATGAAATCGTGATTACGGAACTTGGCGGAACGGTTGGTGATATCGAGTCCCTGCCCTACTTGGAGGCCGTACGTCAAATGATTTGGGAATTGGGTAACGATAACTGCATCGTGGTGCACTTGACCTTACTTCCTTTCCTATCCGCTTCCAAGGAGCTAAAAACCAAACCCACTCAGCATTCCGTCAAGGAATTGCAAAAGGTAGGTATCCAACCGGATATTTTGGTTTGCCGTACGGATCATCCCATTACCATGGATATCCGTAGGAAAGTGGCGTTGTTCTGCAACGTGGATGTTTCCTCCGTTATTGAAGCCATTACAGCTGACTCCGTGTATGATGTTCCTTTGCTCATGCGCAAGGAAAATTTGGATATCGTGGTTATCAATAAGCTGCGCTTAATGGATAAGCGGGAGCCGGATTTGAAGGAATGGAAAAAATTCCTCGGTCGCTTGAAAAATCCGATCCACGAGGTAAAAATCGGTTTGGTGGGTAAGTATATCGAATTGGATGATGCTTATAAATCCATCTATGTTTCCTTCGTGCTTGCCGGAGCGGCGAATGAATGCAAGGTAAAAGTAGTCCCCGTCCATTCCGAGGATTTGAATTACGATAACGTGGAAAACAAACTCAAGGGATTCCACGGTATCCTAGTTGCTCCCGGTTTCGGGGAGCGTGGTTTCCAAGGGAAAATTGAAGCCGTTCGTTTCTGCCGTGAAAACAAGATTCCTTTCTTCGGGATTTGCTTGGGTATGCAAACGGCTGCGGTCGAATTCGCCAGGAATGTTCTAAACCTGGAAAGTGCGGGTTCCACGGAAATGGAGGAAAATCTTCAAAACCCGATCATCCACTTGATGGGTGAGCAGCACGAAATAGAAAACAAGGGCGGCACCATGCGCTTGGGACAATACGCCTGTATGCTCAAGAAAGGATCACGCGCTCTTGGTATTTATAAAAATGCAATGATCCAAGAACGCCACCGCCATCGTTATGAATTTAATAATGAATACCGCGAAGCATTCGAGGAAGCGGGTATGATGTGTACCGGTATTAATCCGGATAATGATTTGGTTGAAATTATCGAATTAAAAGATCACCCCTGGTTCTTGGCGGCTCAATTCCACCCGGAATATAAATCCACCGTTGAAAATCCACACCCTTTATTTATTTCCTTTGTTAAAGCGACAATGGTATATAAGGTGAACCACACGGTAAGAATGGCGGAGCAGAAGTCTTAGGAGATGTAAGACATAAGATTGACGATGTAAGACTTTCTCTTTTTGAGGGGCATATTAATTTTACCCCAAGTGGAATAAATGTTTTTTATTTTGCTTGGGGTATTTTTATGGATTTAAATTACATAGAGATTGCTGAATTGTTTTTGTTTGAAATTCAATAGAGTGATATGCATTTAATGAGTAATGGAATTATTGGCTATGGTATTTCATTAACCCAAAATTGCTATGAGGAGTTGGGGTTTGGAATTAGAGAAAATAGGCCTTCTAACAGGAAGGAGTGGGAAAATCCCCGACCCCTCATTGTGGAATTGGATCGATCGGTAAAGGATCCTAGAGAATGGGATAAAGAATTCGGAAAATTCCCGGATACACTTACCTGGTGGGGGCGTTATTCTAACGGTATGTTTAGTACGGTGATGTCCAAGAAAATGTATGATATCCTGCAGGAATACATCGTGATTCCTCATTTTGCCTATCCAACTATATTTCAATTTGAGGATTTAAGAATGGAATATGTAACATTTGGACCTGATGTTCGGACTTCTCCATATTTATTAATGGATTTTTCAAAGACTATGTTTATGTATTCAACTCCCCAATATCCTGAATTATCCCAAAAAAAAATTAAGTTCAAAAATTATGACGAACTTGATAAAATGGTACAAAAATATTTGAACCAAGGCATCTACGGAATATTTAAACCAGTGGATAAAATACTATTTCTAAAAGAACATATTGATTTAGCCGCTTTCTATGGTTCTTTTTTTATTAGTGATGCTTTAAAGAATAGATTGATCTTACCAAATCAGCAATTATGATGACTTCTTGGCAAATTCTAGAAATAAGATAGATTACTAAAGGCGATTTTATGCCGCGCACCTATGGCGCTTGATTTATTTTTCAATTTTTTATCAAATGATGGATTGCCCTACTATGGCAAAATCCCTCACAGATATACCACCATCAATCATTATACCCAAACCAAAGTGGTTTGGGTATAGAAGAAACCTTTTGCCTCAGAGAGGCAAGCAATAATTTGAATCAGGAGAAATAATAAATCAAGCACCATAGGTGCGTAGCATAAA
>JAHDDF010000026.1 GCA_020629475.1 Saprospiraceae bacterium | reverse complement strand
ATCATTGTATGCCTCTCCGAGGCAAAAATACCCCTAAGATTATTTGTCAATACATCTAACATCTAGCGTCTAACGTCTAACGTCTAACGTCTAACGTCTGAATAACAATATTTTAAAGGAGCACCTAGTTGAAAATCCAGCAACAGACTTGCCTAATTGAGCCAAACTTTAACATATCCCGCAAGGCTTGTATTTATATAGCCTAACAGCCCGTTAACAAAACCAACTCATAAACAAATCAATGAATATCCATTTTTTACATATTAAAATTATTTATCTTCATGTAAGGAAATGAAAAGAGCACTCAACTAAACTCTCAAAACCAACAGAGAAAACCGAGTGACTATGCCCAAGAGGATCGAAACACAGCAGCATTATTTGGAGTTTCTGGCGAGTATCCCGGAAATCCAAAGCGGGGAGGAAGGTATGTTCTTTTTTGCGGAATGCCCCATTGTACTTGCCAAACACGTAAGTGCTCAACTTGAATTGTTTGAGCAGCGTTATGAGTTTAGGGTAAGCGGAGGTGAATTGGTAGGTATTGTTTGCCGCCATTTGGAAATGATCGGTATTACTTCCCTTCAATCCGATCGAGATTCAAAGAATTCGGACCAATACTTCGTTCTCAAACTAAAACGCATTCCACCTCTAGCTAGCTAATCCAATTCCTTCCGGGAATTTCCTACATTTATGATACGCGCCAACAAGGTGCGGGTATAAACATGCTACGTTCCTTTACCATAGCTATTTTCCTTTGGTGCTTCACCGCTTTCTCCTTGGTGGCGCAACAGTACAACTTTGCCCAATATTCCGTTTCGGAAGGATTGGCGCAATCCCAGGTATATGCCATGTGCCAAGGAAGCAAAGGGTACTTGTGGTTCGGGACCTTGGGAGGTGGTCTTTCCCGTTTCGATGGAAAGTCATTCAAAAACTACTCCACCAAGGACGGGCTTCCATCTAACACCATTTATTCCGTATTTGATGACGGGGACGGAAACATTTGGATAGGTACCCAAAGAGGTATCGCTAAATTTGACGGGAGGGATTTCCGGAGTTACCTCATGGACGGGAAACCGCTGGTTAAGGCGGAAGCTTTCCTGAAAGACGAAGACGGAAACCTGGTAATCGGAACGCCGCAAGGAATCGCTATCTATTATCCGGAGCAAGACACCATCGTAAAATCAAAACGGCATCCCATCCTTGACAAATCCATCGTCCATAAGTTATTCCAAGGAAGGAACGGGATATGGGCAGGCACGAACCAAGGCGCTTGGCTCATCACAAAAGGAACCAGACACCTTAACATGGGGAATGGTTTGATTGATAATGAAGTCCTCGATTTCGAATACGACAAGAACGGCATCCTTTGGATGACGACCCACGGCGGTCTTTCCCTTTACGATGAACGGAATAAGACTTTCCTTCCAACGGATGGTTTTCCCTCATCTAGAGCTTCACGCACCATCCACCGCCAAGAAAACGGCGACCTATGGATCGGTTTAGAAGAACGGGGCTTACTCATCCATCATGCCAAGGACTCTTTATGGAGTAGAATCGGGAAACGGGAAGGTTTGCCCAATAGTAACATCACCTCCATCCTGAAAGATGATAGGGGCGGCGTTTGGCTTTCTTCCTCCGGTGGTGGCGTGGTGAAATACCTGGGACGGTTTTTCGTCCATTATGATGAAGACGACGGGCTTCCCGGTGATCGGATATATGCCCTTTGCCATTCGGACACCACAGGAATCATTTTCTCCGCTTCTTCGGAAGGATTGGGAAGATTCAAGAACGGTATCGAAACTTTCAAACCGGATTCCGGGCTTATCAACGTAAAAACAAAAGCACTTTTGGAGGATTCCAAGGGGCGGCTTTGGATGGGTACCATCGGCAAGGGGTTAGTTCTTAGGGACCGGTATGGTTTACGGGTTTTCAACAAGGAGAAAGGTTTACCCGGGAATGAGGTAATTGATGTAGAGGAGGATGAACAAGGAAACATTTGGGTGGGCTTGAATCACCACGGGATTGCCAGAATTACCTTGGTAGATTCCTCTACTTACAAGATAAAATCATGGGATGGCAGCCACGGCATCCGCACCCTAAGAACCACCGCCTTGGCAAAAGCGCCTGACGGTAACATTTGGTTCGCGAACCGCCTAGGGGAAGTAGGATATTTCCAAGGGGATGAAATCGCTAAAATATACAGGGAGGAAAATGGTCTCACCTTTGATATTCCCATCCGTTCCATTGCTTTTGACACCTTGGATCAAGTATGGGTAGGAACAGCAGGGGACGGTATAAAAAAGGCGGCATTGGTAAAAGACTCCCTTTCCTTTGAGCCTTTTAATTTGAATAAGGATCTTCAATCTTACAATGTGTACTTGCTCATTTTCGACAAGGAAGGAGAATTATGGGCAGGTAATGAAAGAGGGGTGGATCATATTATCATCAATGAAACGGGCGTAGCGACGGAAGTCCGCTCCTACGGAAGAAACGAGGGATTCCTTGGAATTGAAACTTGCCGGAACGCAGCGGCACTTGATCCGGAAGGAAACGTTTGGTTCGGGACCATGAACGGGCTTACCCAACACATTCCTAGCCAAGACAACAGAAAATCCCTTGCGCCGTCTATCCATTTTGAGGAAGTTTCCTTGTTTTACCGCCCTTTACGGGAAACGGCTTATGCCAATTGGGCATCGCCGGAAGGCGGAATAAAAAAGGGGTTGCTTCTCCCCTACCGTTCCAATAATATCAGTTTTGAGTTCCGTGCGGTAGACCTGAGTCGTCCGGACGGTATACAATATCGCTGGCGTTTGGAAGGTTCGGAAACGGGATGGTCACCCTTGAGTAAACGTCAATCCGTGGATTATTCTAACCTTCCGCCGGGAGATTACGTTTTCGAAGCACAGGCGGTTTCCCGCAACCAATTTTCCGAACCCGTTTCAGCGGCGTTTACCATCAAGAAACCCTTTTGGCAAATCCTATGGGTTCAGATCCTGACTGCTTTCGCTCTCCTTGGGATTATCGGTTTAAGCTTACGCAATTGGAAAAGGAACGTAGAAAAAAGGGAGGAACGTAAGCGCGAAAAATTGGAAATGGAAAACAACATTCTCCAATTGGAACAGAAAGCGTTGCAATTACAAATGAATCCCCATTTCATTTTCAATGCCCTGAATAGTATACAAAGTTTGGTTGCCACCAAGGATCATACTTCCGCTAGGCGGGAAATCAACCGTTTCGCGGGATTGATGCGCAGTATTTTATCCAACTCCAGAAAACGAACCATTAGCCTTGCCGAAGAGGTTAAAACCTTGGAACAATACCTAGGCGTGGAGCAATTCTGCCAGCGTGTGGATTTTGATTTCGGTATTGAAGTACCGAATGACATCGATCCCGATGAAGTGGAAATCCCGCCCATGTTGCTTCAACCTTTTATTGAAAATTCCGTCATTCATGGGATCTCCCACTTGGAAAAGGACGGTAGAATCGATATCATTTTTGAGGTCAAAGGAGATATTCTTTCTTGTACCATTTCCGATAACGGCGTGGGGCGTATAAAAGCCAAGGAACTACGGCAATCCAAAAACCCGGGGCACCAAAGCGTTGCCATGCAAGTTACCGAGGATCGTCTAGCTGCTTTAGCGGAAGGTAAAAAGTATCGCTCCTTGGAAATACATGATTTGGTAGATGACAACGGAAAAGCATCCGGAACAAAAGTCGTGATCCGTTTGCCCTTTGAGACAACTTTTTAGGTATGGTCTTCGTAATGATAGTTATATGAAATCTAGCTTCCGAATAATAATCGTGGGCATCATTGCCCTTCTTTCCTCTATTACCCTTTCCTACGGTCAAGCCACGGCGAATGTTTTCGTAGTGGAACTTACCGATAAGGATGATTCCCCTTACTCGATTCATCGCCCTTGGGAATTCCTCTCTCCTAGAGCTATTGAGCGACGACGGAAACAGGGTATCGCCATTGATGAAACGGATATTCCCATTAATCCACGCTACCTCGAAAAAATCGAAGGGGAAGCCGAATTGATCCGAGGCAAATCCAAGTGGATGAATTCCGTAATTGTGGTAGCGAATGAGGAACAATTGGGAAAAATAAAGGCGCTGCCTTTCGTAAAATCAGCGGCACCCGTGAGCGTTAACCGCAATACAAGGAGAAGCCATACCCCACCTGAAATCCCTAGGAAGCAATATGAATCCATTGGCGGGTATTACGGTTATGGTTCCACCCAAATCGGGATGATGAACGGGCACTTGCTTCATTCCCTTGGGCATGAAGGACAAGGAATGCTTGTAGGTGTAATGGATGGTGGTTTTACCAATGTTGACGTATCCCCTTTCTTTGACTCCCTTCGGGTAAACGGAAGGCTTTGGCAAGGAAGGGATATGGTACATAACGACATGAATCCTTACGAGGACATCAGTCATGGTACGCAAGTACTTTCTACAATGGCGGCAAAACTGCCGGGCTTATTCGTGGGTACCGGTCCCGAGGCAAGCTACTTCTGCGTCAAAACTGAGGAAACCGGTTCTGAAAACCCGGTAGAAGAAGAGTTTTGGATTGCAGGATTGGAATATGCGGATAGTCTAGGAAGTGATGTGATTAATACCTCTTTGGGTTACACCCATTTCGATTTGAAAGATCTGAATCATAGCAAGAAAGATTTGGACGGTGAAACCATCCGTGCCTCAAGGGCAGGTTCGCTTGCCGCCAATAAGGGGATGCTTATTGTCGTAAGTGCGGGAAATGAAGGAAACGGGAAATGGGGAACCATTAGCTCCCCTTCGGACGCCTTTGATATCCTAACCGTAGGTGCCGCAACAAAAAAAGGACAAAAGGCGGGATTCTCCTCCATGGGTCCTACGGCTGACGGCAGGGTAAAACCGGAGGTATCCGCGCTGGGGCGCAATGCTGCTGTTGCTTCCACTAGGGGTTATGATGTTAGGACATCAAACGGTACTTCCTTTGCCTCACCTATCCTAGCGGGTATGGTAACCAGTCTTTGGTCCGCCTATCCGGAAAAATCTTGGGATGACATCCGCAATGCCGTGATTGAGTCCGGTAATCAATACGAGAACCCGGACTCCCTTTTGGGATACGGAATCCCTGATATCGCTTATGCCTACGGCTTATTGAACGAGATTGATGCTTCTTATCATCAATATGATCCGGGAAGTTTAATCTTTAAGGACGATGATATAATCACTGTTTTCTTCAATCAAAAAGTTGAATGGGCTCCTGTTTCCATTGTGGATATCATGGGAAATACCGTGGATTCCTTCAAGGTAAAACAAGGAGGCGGATTTGGGGTGTTCCAATGGAAAGTACCTGAAAATTTACCTCCCGGATTTTATCGTTTTGATATAGAAGCTGATTTACAAACTACGAGGGTACATTATCTCCATCGCCCACAAGGAGTAAAAAAGGTAAAACAACCATAACCCAAATGTGCGGTCTTTCGACCGCACAACACACACTCTTAAAAAGAGACATATATGGCATCAATGTAATCTAAAATGCTCTCAATCTCCGCATCGGTCAAGTTGGGATAATTATTCATAATGGTCGGCTGCCATTCATTCCATAATTCGGTAGCTCTAGGATGTCCCTCGGCAATCATCTTTTGGGAGTTCCGGATCCAATCGTACAAATCCTCCCTTGGATAATCAGCCCATCTTCCTTCTACCCCACCCAAAGCGGGCCCTGTCAATTTGGACTTCATATTCTTAGCGTGACAATTGGCGCAATTGGCCTTGAACAGGGCTTTTCCTAACTCAATTTCACCACCTCTACTCGTACTCCTAATATTTTCCGCATTAGCACCAACTCCACAAAAGGCATATGGTATTTCCTCTTCTTCTTCGGGAATAGTTTCAACAGAAAAATTGCTATAAAAACCAAATGCCCAAATCCCGAAGATCAAAACGGTACAAACAAAAACGAAATCCCACTTCATAGCAAACATATTTTGGGTTAACGATACCTCAATGTTCAGTTATAAAGCCAGGGATTTCAAGTCCGGTTCCTGCTTTTCGGGAAACGGAATGGCTCTAAATTAGAACCGCTATAAAACAAAAACGGGGCGCCCCCTGTAAAGGGTACGCCCCGCTGAAAAAATTTGCGTTCAACAGGTAGCCCGGAGTAAATCCGGGAGGTATTCCGTCCTAGAAATAACGAGGAGTAACAATTTTCTTTCCACGAAGGGAAAAGTCGTAACCCAACATAATTTCAAAGGAGCCATCAGCGGCTTCCTGCAACTTTGTGAGGGTATAGTCATAAGCAACGCCAACGCGCAGTCCGTTCTTTAGATAATACGCAGCCCAGATGTCTGCGGAATCCACGGAACTTTTGCCGTTGAAAGCTTCAAAAGCCGAACGGAATGAAGCACCAATCCAAAACTGGTCATAGAAAAGGAAGGATGCGTCTATATCGAATTCAGTAGGCGCACCTACGAAGTTCAATGCGTCAGGATCGGAGTTGAATTCCCCGAATAGTCCAACATTTTTAATCAAGATGGAAGGCTTAAACTTGATATTGGTATTGATGGGCACCATACCACCCGCCATGAAGTAATAATGACGGTACAAGTTCGCGATTCTATTTACGGTGGAACCGTCAACCTCATCCCTCAAATCATGATTGATAAGGTGAGGAACGGAAACCCCTACGTAGAAATGCTCGGAATAGTAGTATAAACCTGCACCCACATTAGGTAACCAACGGTTAGGCGTCATATTATCGTAAGCAACATCATCCGGTTCACGAATATCCAATTCCGTAAAATCAGCACGCCAATTCATGATTCCTCCTTGAATGGCAACGGAAAGTTTACCCTTCTTGAAAGGAATATGATAAGCATAAACCAAATTAGCGGTGGTAGAACCGGTAGGTCCAATCTTGTCGTTCACCAAGCTTAAACCAAGACCAATCTTCTCCCCAATGGGAGTATGGATGGTAAAGGATTGGGATATGGGAGCACCTTCGATTCCCCACCATTGCTGTCTATAAATAGCATTAGCGGACATGAATGGGTAACTACCCGCATAACCCGGGTTGTATGCTAGTTGGTTGAACATGTATTTGGTAAACATCGCATCCTGCTGGGCATTGGATACCGTACCAAATAGTACAAGAAAAGCGAAGAATGTAAATAACTTCCTCATGATAGAATAGTTGAACACCTCTTAAATTAAGTGTTTGTGAGAAAACAAAAAAATAAAAAGGGGAGGTAAAAGGAGGGAGTTGCTACAGTACGCACCACAAATATAAGGGTGTTTTTTGAAAACTCCAAGAGTCAACACCTAATCATCAAAAAAAGTGACAGGGAAAAACTCTTCTTTTCTCTTTCTGTTTTCCTCCGAAAAAAGGAAACGGTGCGGGGAGCCCCTTTGGACTCCCCGCGCCCGCACCTATTTTTATCGATGGATTTGAACGTATCCGTCGAGTTTACGTGTCTCGGTCGTTCCGTCGGATTGCTCTACTTCGTAGCTCAATACGTAGAAGTAAGTTCCGTCAGGAAGTGGCTTGCCATCCCAAGTACCGTCGAATCTTCTTTCAGGATCCTCGTTATCGTATCCGTCTACACGGAATACTTGATTACCCCATCTGTTGAAGATACACATGGTATTTTGTGGGAAGCGCTCGATACCATCCACCCAGAAGGTTTCGTTAACGTCATCACCGTTCGGTGAGAATCCGTTAAAGATGGTAATCTCGTCACAGCTAACCGTTACGAATACCGTTGCCGTATCACATCCTACCTCATTACAAATGATGTAAGTGAAGCTGTCGGTTTCACCGCAGAACTCCGGATTCGGCGTGTAAGTAAATATCGTATCGGTCAAGGTCACGGTTCCGTTTTGCGGACCGTCAAGTATCATGATATCGGTAAGGGTACCGTTAATGGTATCGTTCACCAATACATCAATATCCTCGTCAGTGTTGATGATGGTCGTTACGGTATCATTCACCGCTACAGGTGGTACCTGCAGGTCATCACAGTTGATGGTAAGGATGATACAAGTCGTATCACAACCCGTTTCGTTACAAATCGCGTAGGACATGCTATCCGTTCCGCAGAAGTCCGCATCCGGGATGTAAAGGATGCTATCATTCAATACTTCCGCCATTCCGTTCATCGGCTCATCCACGATGTACATGGTATCAAGTGTACCGTTGATGGTATCGTTATCCAATACCGCGATTAAGGTATCCATGTTGATATCCAATGTTACCGTATCGCAAAGCGCTACAGGAGGCTCGGCATTCGGGTCAGGACTCACTACGATGGTGAAGATGGTCGTATCGCAAACGTTCAAGGTCGTATCGCAGATAACTACGCAAGCCGTATCAACACCTTCCTCGAGTCCCGTAAAGATTACGGAGAAGTTCGTGGTATCGATTTCGGCATCAGCGAAGATACCGGATGTCTCACCGCAGAATCCAATGGAATCAGGGGAAACGATACACTCATCGATTTCAGGCATGAAGATAAGTTCCTCACCTACCTCCAAGAATACCGGTACGGTATCTAGCGTACAATCAAGCGGAGTAACCGTTATGTTGACAATCGTCGTATCACAGATTCCTAAGTCATCACAGATTACGAAGCAACCTGTTCCTGTTCCAACCGCATCACCGGTGAACTCTACGCAGTAAGTATCCTCGTCGATAACGAATGTTACGTCACCGGACTCATCCGGACATACATTCTCGATGCTAACCACGTTACCCGGAAGCTCCATGGTATCCAAGCAGATGGTATCAACGGTATTCACCGGAATCTCGATTTCGATGGTATCCGTTGGCGTACAGTATACGGTTACTTGCACCGTATCATTACATCCGTTCGGTCCTTGTACGATAAGCTCGTGCTCCCCTACTCCCAAGGAAACCTCGGTTCCGTTAGCGAACAAGCGCTCGTTGAATCCAAGCGTGGACGGTGAACCGGATAGGATATGCGTGATTTGCATATCAGAGTAGCTTACGAACGGCAAGCCACCGATGATAAGTGCAAGGTCAGCATCCTGTGCCCAGTTACCTTGTGGATCCCAAACGTTCATACTGTCGATAAGAGCAGGAATATCCTGGAACTCACCACTGTATGTAGTACCGTCAACGGTCCAGCTATCCAAGAAGTATGGTCCTGCGTCACCTTGACCTACTAGCGTGAAGTAAGTGTATGCTACAGTGGTATCGAAATCACATCCGCTGAAGTTACCGAATAGGTCATTTCCGTTATCGGTAATGATGTAGTCGATTACATCCTCCAATGGAATGGAGATACACAAGTCAGCACCCGCGTTACAATCGGAAGTGGATAGTAACAAGGAGTCCGCACCGAATAGGTCGATACATGGCTCTTCAGTAATGGTTACGATTACCGTTGTAGTATCCATGGTTCCATCAGGAGCGGTTCCGATGATGGTAATTACATCAACATCCATTCCCGGCGTATTACCTGCGGTGTACTCGATACACTCACCATTCAATACCCAAGTACCGAAGGAGGAACTTGTAGTGGATGGATCTTCAAGTACATAAGTGTTAGCCGGATCGTTTGCGATGTCATTGAATACGAAGCAACCGTCACCTGTAGTATTCACGGGCACCGTGATATTGATGGTATCCGCCATTGGCGTAGGCTCATCAATGATATTCACGATTACCGTAGTCATATCCATGTTACCGTCAGCATCCGTTCCGATGATGGTGATTACATCAACAGCGATACCCGGTGTTACGTCAGCGGTGTACTCGATACATTCACCGTTCAATACCCAAGTACCGAAGGCGGAGCTTGTAGTACCCGGATTTGCAAGTTCGTAAGTGTTACCCGCAGCATCCATGATATCGTTGAATACGAAGCAACCATCTTCCGTCATGGTAACGGGTACGAAGATTTCAATCGTATCAGGAGTCGGATCGTTTGGTGTAATGGTTACGATAACCGTAGTCATGTCCATATTACCGTCGGCATCCGTTCCGATGATGGTAATGAAGTCAACGTTCATTCCCGGAGTATTGCCTGCGGTGTACTCAATACATTCGCCGTTCAATACCCAAGTACCGAAGGCGGAACTTGTAGTGGATGGGTCAGCCAATTCGTAAGTATTGCCTGCCGCATCAACGATATCGTTGAATACGAAGCATCCATCTTCAGTCATATTCACAGGTACCATAATGTTGATGGTATCCGGCTCGTTAGGCATTTCTTCGGTAATGGTTACGATAATGGTTGTAGTCAATGTATCACCGTCATCGTTGGTCGTCAATACACACAAGGTATCAATGAATTCACCCGCTACGGAACCTGCCTCGTAGGTTACGCATCCGGTCATATCATCAATGGTAGGCGTACCGAATCCTAGACCGGTATCACAGAACTCGTGCGTCAAGCCATCCGTACCGAAGTCAACCGGTACGTTCACGCATTCTACCACGGTCATATCTACAGGTACTTCCGTGAAGATGGTATCGGTAGTATTGATTGGCGTATCGCAATCATCCGGAGTAAGGATGATGAACTCAACCGGACAACCGGTAGCCAATTCGAATACTTCAACCAATTCGGTTCCTTGCTCAGCGCAGATACCCGCACCTACAGCAACGACACCGATGTTAAATCCGATTTCGGAAGTAGAGTTCAATGCAGCCAAGTTGTTCACGTCCATTACGCTGTAGGTATTGTTCGTGTCACCTCCTACGATTAGGAAGCTAGTCGGCTGAAGCACCCAGTTACCCGTTGGATCGAATCCGTTCATCAAGTCAACCAAGCCTTGTGGGTCTTGGAAGGTGCCGGTGAAGTTATCACCGTTCACTGTCCAGTTCACCAACTCGTAAGGTCCTTCGTTACCTTGACCCAGAAGCGTGAAGTAAGTGTATGCGATTACGGTGTCGAATTCACAACCGATGAAGTCACCGTCGTATTCAACGCCGTCAAGCGTAATCAAGTAATCATCTACGTTATCAACAGGGATACCCAAGCAAACCTCGGTACAACCCACGCACTCTGCGGTGATGGTATCCGTTTCAGGTGTACATACTACAGGGTCGTAGATGGTGTAGATGAATACGGTAGTATCCTGAACACCGTCCTCGTTGATTGCCACAACGCAAACCTCATCGATATATAGACCGGTTTGAGTTTCGGAAGTGTAAGTCAAGCAACCGTCAGTACCTAACACATAGGAACCGATACCCGGAGTAGAACCTGCACCGGAAGTTCCGTCGCAGTACTCATAAGTAGTGGTTGCCGCATCAAATCCTGCCTCAAGCACTACACACTCGGTAGCGTCGGAGGAAATCGGCATAGTAACGTAGATGGTATCAGGTGTTACAGGTAACACAGGAGTACAATCGTCAGGCGTCATGAAGACGAATTCGATTGGGCATCCTGTCTCAGGATCGATAACTACAATCTCGCTGGTTCCTTCAGGAGCACACAATCCGGCACCCAAGGCAACTTCACCGATGTTGAAACCGATTTGTGAAGTAGAACCTGCAGGTGCAGCCAAATTGGTTACGTCCATAATGCTATAGTCGTTGGTTGGCTCACCTCCTACGATGAGTAGGCTGTTCTCCAACAACATCCAGTTACCGGAAGGATCGAATCCGTTCATAAGGTCAACCAAGCCTTGTGGGTCTTGGAAGGTTCCTTGGAAGGATGAACCGTTCACGGACCAGTTATCCAACTGGTATGGTCCTTCAGCTCCTTGTCCAAGAAGCGTGAAGTAAGTGTATGCGATTACGGTATCGAAGTCACAACCCAAGAATGGACCGTTGTATTCAACACCATCGATGGTAACCATGTAATCCTCGGTCATATCCAAAGGAATACCCAAGCAAACCGGCGTACAGTTATCACACTCAGCGGTAACGTTCACGATGTTAGGCTCACACTCGTTATCATCAAAGATGGTTACGATGATAATGGTCGTATCAGGAATTCCGTTTGGATCCTCAGCTACCACACATACCTCATCGATGAACATTCCGGTAGTCGTCTGCGTGTTGTAAATCAAGCAACCGTCAGTCGTAACGATATAATCACCGATACCCGGTGTTGCACCGTTGAATCCACCGTCACACAACTCGTATTGAGTCTGTGCAGGGTTGAACCAAGGCTCAAGCGTTACGCATACCGTATCCGCGTCATTTGTAGGAATGGTTACGTAGATAGTATCCGGAGTAGCTACCAAGCCATCACAAGATTCAACCGTGATTGGTGCACCATCCAAGTCAAGGGAAGCACAGATGTTACCTCCACCTTGAACAAGAAGTGCATTCACTTCGGCAGCAGTTGTTACTCCCGGAGTAACGATGCTTAAGTCAAGTGTATTCGCGTCGTAGATAAGCGTATGGATAATGTAGTTACCCACGGTAGTTACGTCAAACTCCGGTTGAGTATTGGTAGCTAAGATTACACCGCCCTGCGTCAAGACGTAAATGGTAGTGTATCCTGCTTGTGTAACTTGGTTACCGTCAGGTGTTGCCGTGATGGTTACGGTGGAACCTGCCTCAAGGCAATCCGCAGCATTTGCGGTAATGGTTCCTGCATCCACATCACATCCGCAGAAGTTCTCTACTACGATGTTATCCATGGAAGCGGTACAACCGTTAGCGTCAGTTACGGTGATGGAGTAAGTTCCCGCAGGAATGTCTACCCTATCACGTACATCATCATTTCCTACGATATCAGCCCAATCGTAAGTGAAGCCTCCGTTACCACCGGTTGCGGTAATCATGATGCTACCTAAGTTGGTACATGTTACGTCGGTAATTTCGATGTCAAGGTCGATGGCTTCAGGTTCTGTTACCTCGAAGCAATCTTGACCGGCAAGACATCCGTTAGCATCAACCGCGATAGCGCAGTAGTTACCTGCGGAAAGGGAACCGTTCATTACGGTGTTTCCTTCCATGTCTTGGATGGTTACGGTATATCCTGCATCAACAGTGATGTCAGCAAGACCGTCAGCATCACCTACACAAGTTAACTGTACAGGGTCAACGTTTACGTTGATGTTCGCAGGCGGTACATCGTTCATCAAGCTAGCGGTAGCTTCACCGGAACAACCTTCGTCATCCGTAACGGTTACGGAGATAGTACCTGCCGCTAGACCTGTAGCCGTAGCTGCATCAGCACCGTTGGACCAAGTATAAGTGTATGTTCCGCTACCGCCGCTTACCGTCGCTGTAGCGCTACCGTCGGCAGCACCGCAAGTCGGATCAACCGTATCGGTAATCTCTACCGTCAAACCACCCTCTTCAGGTACGGTTACTTGGTAAACGTTCGGACAGTTCGGATCATCTCCGGTTACGGTTACTTGGTAATCACCTGCCTCTAAGCCGGTGATGGAAGCACCCGTAGCCATGTTGCTCCAAGTGTAGTTCAAGTCAGCAGGCGTCATGGTAATAGCACCGTCCGCTTGACCGCATACTGCAGGAACGATTAGTTCAACCTCCGCATCAGGAGCGTTAGAGTTACCGATTACGAAGGTCTCTACCAATGAGCAGGACGCATCGTTAGCATCTTCGATAGTTACGGTGTAAGTACCTGCCTCAAGACCTGTACGTGTATCACCGGAACCACCGTCACTCCATGTGAAGGTATAGTCATTATTATCTTGTACCAATTCGATGGAAGCCATTCCGTTCGCCATTTCGCAGTCAGGCTCGACTACGATGATGTTCGCGATTTCAGGCTCGACGCATCCACCACAAGTGTCGATAATCGGTAAGTTATCGGCAACGGCGGTACATCCATTCTCATCGGTTACGGTTACGGAGTAAGTACCTACCGCAAGGTTGTTGCGGTTCATGGTTACGTCTCCGTTCTCCCACTCGTAAGTGTAAGTACCCGTTCCTCCGGTTACATCTAGAGCGATGGAACCAAGGTTATCACAATCAACGTTCACGATTTCTACGTCAACCTCAATCTCGGTAGGCTCGATTACGCTGAAGCACTCTTGACCCGCGATACAACCGTTAGCATCGGTAGCGATGATACAGTAAGTACCCATGGTCAATTCACCGTTGGTGTATGCGTTACCATCAGCATCTTGGATGCTTGTGGTAAATCCTGCAGGAGTTACCGTGAAATCAACCTCTCCGTCAGCCGCACCTACACAACTTACCATTACAGGATCGTTGGTGATGTCGATGGTAGCTTCAGGAACGTCATCCGTCAAGGTAGTAGTAGCCTCGGCTACACAACCGGTTGCCGTATCCGTAACGGTTACGGTGTACACACCGGAAGGAATTCCGGTGATGGTAGCCGTTGTCGCGTTGTTGCTCCAAGCGTAAGTGTAGTTACCGGAACCGTTAGCGGAAGCGGTCAAGGAACCATTAGACTGCTCACAAGCAGGCTGGATTGGGTCAATGATATCAGCTTCAAGCGGATTCTCGGAACCAACCTCGATTTCAAGAACGGTTGCACAATCAGGAGCTGCAGCTTCAGTAGCAGTAACCTGGTACATACCCGCAGCTAAGCCGGTTTGTACGTTTCCTGTTGCACCCGTACTCCAAACGTAGTTCAAGTCAGCAGGCATCAAGGTTACGGAACCGTCAGCCGCATCACAAGTTGCAGGAGAAATGATTGGCATTACTTCAGGACCGTCGATGTTATCGATAACTACGATGGTTTCAGTTGCACAATCTTCGTTACCTGTCTCTGTAATGGTAACACCGTAGCTTCCTGCTTCAACACCTGAGATGTTATCGGTAGTAGCACCCGTGCTCCACTCGAAGGAGAAGCCGGCATTTCCACCTACCATCTCAATCATCGCGGAACCGTTCGCTTGCTCACAGTTAGCCTCGATGGTAACGATGTTAGCGATTTCAGGTGTTCCCTCGCTATCAATAGTGATAGTGATTGTAGTACTACAAGCAGGATTAGCGATTTCGCTAACAACCACAGTATAGGTTCCTGCAGCCAAGTCAGTGCGAATCGCTCCTGTTCCACCGTCAGACCAAGCGAAGTTGTAATCGGCATTCGCCTGTACCAAGTTAATGGTAGCCGTACCGTTCGCCTCGCCACAATCAGCAGGTGTGGTGTTGATATCTTGAATTTCGATAGCGATACATCCGCAGATGTCGCTTACGGTCAAGTTATCAGCAACAGCGGTACATCCGTTCTCGTCTGTAACGGTTACGGAGAAGGTAGCCGGTGCAGCGATGTCACTCAAGTTCATGGAGGTAGCACCGGTATTCCACTCGTAAGTGTAAGTACCTGTTCCACCTGTTACGTCAAGTACGATACCTCCTAGGTTATCACAACCGATATTGGTAACCTCTACATCCACAAGGATTGGAGCAGGTTCAACAACATCGAAGCAAGCTTCACCCGCGATACATCCTACCTCATCGGTAGCAACGGCGCAGTAGCTGCCCGGTGCAAGAGGCGGAGTAACCTCGTTTCCTTCGGAATCGTAGATGATTACGGTGTAATCAGCAGGAGTAACCGTAAATGTCACCTCGGCATCTTCAGCACCTACACAGCTTACCTCATAAATAGGTAATAGTGTGATGGTAGCCGGCTCAACATCATCCGTAAGGGTGATGGTAGCGTCGGACTCACATCCGTTATCCTCATCGGTTACGGTTACGGAGTATACGCCTGAAGTAATACCTGTAATGCTAGCGGTAGTAGCACCGTTAGACCACTCATAGGTGTAGTTTCCTGCACCATTAGCGGTAGCGGTTAATGCACCGTTTGCCTCACCACAAGTAGGTTGTTGGTCAACCGTGATATCAGCGACAAGCGGGTTAATGCTTGGTACGGTTACGGTAATTACCTCGATACAACCTTCCGCATTCTCATCGGTAGCGGTTACTTGGTAATCACCCGCTTCAAGACCCATCTGGATATTTCCGGTAGCACCGGTGGACCACTCGTAAGTCAAGTTTGCAGGAGCCAAGGTAGCGGAACCATCAGCTGCTTCACAAGTAGCAGGTGTAGTGGTATAAGTCACTTCAGGACCATCCACGTTACCGATGGTTACGGTTGCCTCAGTAGAACAAGTCGGGTCAGCGATTTCGGTAATGGTTACGGTGTAAGAACCGGCAACCACGTTCGCAATCATGTCGGCAGTAGCGCCGGTTGACCACAAGTAAGTATAGTTTTCGTTTCCGTCAACCATTTCAACCATTGCTGCACCGGTAGCGGCACCACAATTAGACTCAACGGTAACGATATTCAATATGTCAATTTCACAAACAGTACCGCAATCTTCGGTATTGTTCTCGATGGTGAAGGATTCCACCATTGTACAATCAGGTGTACCTTCAGGATAAATGGTAACAGTATAGGTACCCGCAGTCAACCCTGTAATGGATGGGCCGGAAGCCGTACCTCCGTTCTCAGTCTCCCATTCGAACACGAATCCTGTGTTTCCGTCAACCAATGTGATGGTAATGGAACCGTTCGCTTCACCACAAGTTTCGTCAACAACAACGGCGGATTCAATCATCAAGCCATTATCATTCGGAAGAACGACCTCACCTACAGCAGTACAACCATTGTTATCCATTACTGTAACGGTGTGATTACCACCTGTCAACATGGTAGCTGTCTGAGTAGTCTCACCATTATCCCACTGGTAGGAGTAAGGCGCCGCACCACCAAGTGCGAATACTTGCGCGCTACCCGTTGCCACTGAAGGACACTCAGGAGAGGAAATCACGTTTACGGTTACGAATGGAGGAGTATTCACACCTACCATAACTACATCGGAAGCGGTACAACCACCTTCGAATGTAGCTACTACGGTATAGTCACCCGCACTCATTGGCGTAGCCTCGGCAATTACAGGATTCTGAATATCGGAAGTAAATCCATTAGGACCGGACCATGCGTAGCTACTAGCTCCATCGGAAGCCATGAACATAAGTGGGTCACCTACACATACAGGAGACATCACTTCTGCTACAACCTCAGGAATAGATACGGTCACGTTCACATCAAACTCCGCTTCGCAAGTGGAACCGCCAGCCTCAACAGTTACGGTTAAGGTATAGGTACCTGCATCATTCGCATCCGCATTAGGGATGGAAACAATGGAACCGGTGTAAGTCTGTCCGTTTGGACCTTCCCAAGCGTAAGAACTACCACCGGAAGCGGTTAAGGTGATGGTTTCACCTTCGCAAACGGTTTGGTCGGATACCATTGGGTCAATATTATCAACAGCATTCACGGTAACGGAAGCCGTAGATGTACAGTTACCACTTCCTACAGTTACCGTATAGGTACCTGCATTAGCGGAAGTAAAGTTATTGATGACAGGATTCTGAAGCGTGGATACGAATCCGTTAGGACCTGTCCAGCTGTAAGTAGAACCACCTGTTGCGCCAAGCTGTACGGAACTTCCTTCGCATACGGTTTCAGGACCTGTTGCCATTGCATCAGGTGTTTCGATAACCGTTACGGTGGAAGTTAAGGTAACCATACAACCTCCGTTGGAGATATTTACGGAGTAAACCAAGTCGGAACCGGTAAACTCTGCATTATCAACGGTAATGCTGTTTCCGTTAATGGTGAACACACCGGGACCGGACCACTCGTAATCCGTTCCGCCAAGGGCGGTAATCGTGAAGGACTCACCCTCACATACGGTTTGTGGCTCAGTGATGGTACCATCAAAGTCGTCACCCACGGTAACGGTAATGGCAGCGATGTTCATACATCCGTCAGCATCGGTAGCCGTTACGATATAAGTATAGGAGTCAGCCGTCATTCCCATTGTGGAAACGGATACCTGCTGTCCTTCGGTCTCTACAAGACCCGGGCCTTGCCATGTGTAGGTCAAGTCAGCATCACCGATTGCGGTCAAGATGAACTCGCTCTCCGCACAAACTTCAGTAACAGGTACGATACTCACCGGAGGACCTGCCGTTACGTTGAATACAACGGAAGCGGAACCCGTACAACCAGCAGGGTCAGTAACCACCACGGTGTACTCTTGAACACCTGCGAACAAGTTCATGGTTTCAACAACCACGGATGCCGTATTTGTAGAAGTCAATCCTTCACCTGTCCACTCATAAGTGGCACCTGCAGGACCATTAGCAGTAAGTACTACTTCCTCTCCTTGACAAACATCATCAACCGGGTCGATGGTGATTACCAATTCATCGGAAACGGTTACCGTGGTGGATGCGGAAGAAGTACAACCTGCACCGTTATCGTAAGAAACAGTGTAATTGTATGTTCCGGCACCTAGACCGCTTACGTTTACGGTTTGACCCGTAGCGCCTTCAGCACCTGTACCGGACCATGTATAGTTACCGGCAGGACCGTTAGCGGTAAGCGTAAAGGAACCGTTACCGGCACATACTGAACCAACAGGATCAATAGTGATAGCAGCACCGTCACCAATAGACAATGTCTTGGACATTGTATCAGAACATCCGTTCGCATCCGTGAAGGTCACCGTATAAGTGTAATCTCCAGGTGTAGCAACGTTAGCCGTTACGGACATTCCGTCGGTTCCCGTCAATCCTGCTCCGGACCAAGTAAAGGTTCCGGCTCCGGATGCACTTGCGGATAAGGTGAAGTCCTCTCCTGCACATAATACATCAACCGGTAAGATGGTAACCTCAGGATTATCGTTCACCGTTACGGAGATGGTTGCGGTTGCGGTACAACCGTTCTCGTCCTCGCAAGTAACCGTGTAAGTATAATCGCCCGGCTGAAGACCGCTCACTTGCGTTCCACCGGCTACGTTGGTCAATGTTCCGGGACCATCCCAAGAACAGGTCAAGCCGGCAGGGTTAGTCAATACGAATGGTTCATCCGCACAAACAGGACCAACAGGAGTTACGGAAATTACCGGACCGTCAGTAACGGTTACAGTATGCTCAGCTTCTCCGGTACATCCGTCATCACCAGCATAAGTTACGGTAAACACATAGGTTCCGGCACCTAGACCGTCAACGTTCAAGGTTTGACCGTTAGCGGTTAATCCTCCTCCGGACCATGTGTATGTTCCTGCAGGACCATTTGCGGTCAAGGTAAATGGCTCATCCAAACATACCTCCTGTGGACCGTCAATGGTAATGACAGGACCATCAAGGATGGTTACGGTAGTGGATTCAGTTACTACACATCCGTTGTTTGCCTCGTAGGTAACAGTGTAGGTATAAGTACCTGCATCCAAGTTATTAGCCGTTACGGTAGAACCTATGGTGGAGATAAGTCCCTCACCGGACCAAGTGTAAACACCACTTGCAGGTCCGTTAGCCTCAAGCGTGATGCTTCCTGCACCTTCGCATTGAGGATTAACCGGCTCAATAGTAATGTTTGGTCCTTCGTTCACCATTACATCGATGGATGCGGTTGCGGTACAACCGTTGATATCCTCCGCTGTTACGGTGTAAGTGTAGGAACCGGACGCGTTCACCATTGCGGAAACATTCATTCCGTCAGTGCTATTCAAGCCCTCTCCTGTCCAAGTATAGGTCAAGCCTGTTCCACCGGTAGCGGATAGGTTGAATGTCTCACCCTCACATACGGAAGGTACATTCGGGATATCCACGGTAGGACCATCAAGGATGGTTACCGTTGTTGTAGCGGAACCGTTACAACCTGCTGCGTTCTCGTAAGTCACAGTGAAGGTATAATCACCGGCAGCAAGACCGGAAGCGGTAACGGTTTGACCGTTTGTATTATCCAATCCGGTACCTGACCAAGTGTAGGTTCCTGCAGGACCATTTGCGGTAAGCGTAATGGAACCATCACCCTCACAAGTATCAGCAACAGGATCAATAGTTACTTGTGGTCCTTCAAGAACGGTTACGGTTACGTCCTCGGAAGCGGTACAACCGTTCTCATCCTCGAAGTTCACGGTGAAGGTGTAAGTACCCGCAGCCAAGTTAATGGTGCTTACGGTTGCCCCGTCAGTACCGTTTAATCCGGTTCCGGACCAAGTATAGGTTCCGGTAGGACCATTTGCGGTAAGCGTTGCGCTCTCACCTTCACAGATATCAGCAACAGGATTGACGGAAATGCTTGGTGCATCATTCACTACTACGGTTGTAGTAGCTGTAGCAGTACAAGTTCCACCTAGAGTTGCCGTTACAGTATAAGTATATGTTCCACCGGACAATGCGCTTGTAGATACGCTAGCACCGGTATTGGAAATCAAGTTATCACCCGTCCATGTGAAGGTAGCACCAGGAGTTCCGGTTGCTACAAGCGTAACACCGTTTCCGGCACAAACCGGAGCAACATCATTGATGTCTACGGTAGGTGCATCGTTAACGGTTACGTCAACGGAAGCAGTAGCGGTACAACCGTTAGCGTCCTCGAAGTTCACGGTATACGTGGAAGTACCGACAGTAGCACCCGTTACGGTTACGGTTTGTCCGGTAGAGGAACTTAGGTTGTCACCGGACCATGTGTAAGTTCCGGTAGGACCGTTTGCGGTAAGCGTTACGGTTTCTCCTTTACAAATTGGAGCAACAGGGTCGATGGTTACCGTAGGATCATCGAAGATGGTTACGGTAATACTTTCGGTATCCGTACAACTTGCACCGTTAGCACTGTTCGTACCTGTTACGGTGTAGGTGTAAGTACCTCCTGTTAAGTTCTCAATCGTAATGGTGGAACCGGTTTCGTTTAAGCCGGGGCCTGTCCAAGTGTAAGAGCTAGCACCTGTTGCGCTAAGTACTAGATCTTCACCTTCACAAATCGGATCGTTAGAAGTGATTTCGATGGATGGTGCGGCAGTTACCGTCACGGAAGTATTTGCCGTGGTAGTACAACCATTTTCATCCTCGAAGTTCACGGTGTATAAGTATGTTCCTGCGGTAAGACCCGTAGCGGATACGGAGCTTCCGTCAGTAGACGTCAAGTTATCACCGGACCAAGTATAGGTTCCGGCAGGACCGTTTGCGGTAAGCGTTGCGGTCTCACCTTCGCAAATAGGACTGTTATTGGTAATGGTTACCGTAGGTCCTTCATTCACTACAACGGTAGTGGTAGCTGAACCTTCACAACCATTCTCGTCCTCTAGGGTAACAGTGTACTCGTAAGTACCCGCAGCCGGGTTGGAGATGGTTACGGACTGACCGATGTTACTCAACAATCCAGGACCTGTCCAAGTATAGGTTCCGGCAGGACCGTTTGCGGTAAGCGTGATATTTCCGCTTCCTTCGCATGTAGGAGCTACAGGCTCGATGGTTACGGTTGGACCTTCGAATACGGTAACGGTAGTTATCGCGGTTGCTGTACAACCATTACCATCCTCTACGGATACGGTGAAGGTATAATCACC
>JAHDDF010000442.1:2305-3461 GCA_020629475.1 Saprospiraceae bacterium | reverse complement strand
AGCAATCACTTCATTTGACAATTGTGTGATAGAAGGAATTCTACGATTCAGGCATTGTCTTGACAAAGCAGAAAATTCAATTTCAATCATATTGAGCCATGAGGCACATTTAGGCGTGTAGATAAATTCAAATTTATCAACTAACCGAGCAGCTTCCCCAGCATCAAAGTTTTCATAAAAAGCACTAATGCCATGTGTGTTCAGGTTATCCAGGACAACCGTTATTTTTTCCGCATTCGGGTATAATTGTGCTAATCGTGCCATAAAATAAGCGAACTCCTTTTTACGTCTCCTTCGGCGTACATGCACAAAGCGTTTACCCGTCAGAGGCTCTATCATCGCTAAAAGGGAACAGGAACCATGCTTCCTATAAGCATAATTTTCTTTGGCTACCTGACCGGGCTTCATATCCAAGCCTTTGATGGTATCACCTATAAGAAAACAAGGCCGTTCATCAAAACAGACTACCGGTCTAAGCGGATTATACGGCAATAAATATAGCCGTAGTATAAGTTCCATTCTTGCGATAAACCGGGATGTCAACTCGCGGATACACCACTGTCTTTTCCGGTGAGGCTGTAGTTCGTTTTTTTTTAAAACACGGCCTACTTCCGTATGGGAGATCGTTTCGAGAAGTTCTAACTCAACCAGCTTATCCGATAGTAATCGAAGTGTCCATCTGGCATAACCTTCCGGCGGGGTGCTGCAAGCCAGAGCCGTTACTTTTGCCCGATCTTCGCCACTTAGCTCAACCGGGCGACCTGAACGAGGTTTATCATATAGCATGGCTAAACCCTCTTTTTTATAACGGGACACCCATTTACTTATGCTAACATGGCTTACGCCTACAATTTTACTGACTTCCTGCTGTGTTTTTCCGGTGTCTAATAATTGTAAAGCCATCGCTCGTTTCTGTACCCTTACCTTTAAAGTACCTTTTGATAGCAAGTCTTTTATCTCTTGTCTATCCTGCCCTGTCAAGTTTATGTGTTGCTTTTTCATGTACGTCCTCTTTTGAACGCAAAATTAATCATTTAAATTTATTTTTGTTACACTGTACTAACTCAATTTGATGCATTTGTTTAAAAATAAAGATGTTAGATATTAGACACTAGACGTTAGACTCCGTTTTGTTACTATAGTAAACGACTGTCTA
>JAHDDF010000442.1:0-2295 GCA_020629475.1 Saprospiraceae bacterium | reverse complement strand
GTTACACTGTATTAAGTTTAAATGTCAGTACATCTAGCGTCTAACGTCGGAAGAATAATACTATAGAGGAGCACCAAGCTGAATACGCAGCAACGGATTTACCTAATTGAGCCTTTATTTTAATTAACACTCCCTCCATTCATAAACCCAATCCTACCATTCATAAAGTAATCCTATTTAAGACGAAGAATTAGAATAGTTTTGGAAAAATTACCCTTAGATAACTAACCGCTTCATAGGGTAATACGGGTGGTCTTTGCTTGGGCGGGATCACCCGTTTTATCTTTCATGTATCTCCCCCACCCGTTCCCGTAAAAAGGCTCCTTTTCTTTTACTTAAGAAAGTGCGGATTTCCGCCACTACGGATACCGCGATTTCCTCAGGGGTGGTAGCGCCGGTATCCAACCCTACGGGACCGTAAATGCGTTGTAAATCGGCATCGCTTAACGCAATATCATTCTTGATTTTTACCAAGCGTTTTTTAGGACCCAATAAACCGACGTATTGAATATCCGTCTCCCTTAATATTCGAATAAGATGCTGCTTGTCCGTTTCGTAATCATGGGACATTAAAAGGGCTACGGTGTAATTATCCGTCTTGGGAAAGGAAAAGGATTCCCGTTTATTAATTCGATTATCCGCGAGGGATAACGCCGCAGGAGGCGCTTTTTGAATATTGCAAACCAAGGTAGATTCCCAGCCCGCAAAACGGATGAGTTCCAACATGGAAACGGAATCATATTGCCCGCCAAAAACATAAACGTGAACCTTGGGCGGCAAGTATTCCAATAATATTTCACCCTGCTCTAATTCCAATATTTCCGAACGGCATTTTTCCTTTACACGGAAAACGGCAGGTGAAATTATCTCCTTGGAAAAAGGAAAGGAATCCGCATTCTCCTCCAAGGACAACATACTGCCTTCCAAGGTTTTATTTTCTTTCCAATTGATTAGTGTTATTAAAACATGGGCTTGCCGATTTTTGGTACAAGCCTCTAAAATGGCAATTGGATTTTTCGGATTTTCACGGTCAATCGGACAAATTAAAACATCAATTAAACCATTACAACCCAAACCTATACCAATACCCGAGGCATCGTCTTCACGGGTGTCATAGGTCACTACCCTACTCTTCCCTGAATGAATAACCATCCGTGCCTTTCGCAATGCATCACCTTCCAAGCAGCCGCCGCTAATACCGCCTTCCCATTGCCCGTTTTCCGTAACAAGCATTCTGGCTCCTACCCTTCTGTAAGAAGAACCTTCCACATGAACCACGGTCGCCAAGGCGCATTTTACACCGGGCTCTAGCGACTTAAATTTCTCTATGATTTTAATGATCTCCTTCATGGTAAATCACGATAATCCTCTTGGGTGTCCACATCAAAGGAAACGTCTTCTTTAAAATGGATTTCCTTGACGAAAGAAAGGTTATTTTTTATGACTTCCCGGCATCCGTCGGGATGCTCACAATGTAATATTTCCTCCTTGAAATGTTTTGAAAAAAATACGGGATGCGAACGTTTCTTATTGAAATAAGGGACAAGAATCTCCTTCCTCCCCATTTCAATCCGGGACATCAATTTCCTTATATGCCATGAAGTAATAAAGGGCATATCGGACAAGCAAATAAAAAAGCCCTCGGTTTCTTCGCTTAAACACTTTACACCTACCTGAATCGAGGAGGTCATTCCGCTTGAATAATCCGGATTAAAAATCGTTTTTACATCCAAATTCAAAACCTGAGATTCTACTTCCTCGGCTTCATGTCCCAGCACAAGAATCACCTCTTCAAAACCTGCACTTAATACGGCTTCTAAAGCATGTAAAAAAAGCGGCTTCCCCTTGTAAGGCATTAATAACTTATTCTCCTCCCCCATCCTTCGGGAAAGCCCCGCAGCCAAAACAATCCCCGAAATAAGCCCCTCATTATTCATTCTTAATTCTCAATTCTTCATTCAATTACGGGTGCGCGGAAACCCATTGACTACCATCCTCAAAAATTTCCTTCTTCCATATCGGAACCGTTTCCTTCAAGGTATCAATGGCATATTGACAAGCCTCAAAAGCCGCTTTCCTATGTGCCGCTGCCGCCACTATCACCACCGGTATTTCACCAATCCCCAAAACACCCGTCCTATGATGGATAACCATGCCTGAAATCTCAAAACGCTCCAAGGCGGTATCCGCTATTTTTTCCATCTCGGAAATAGCCATCGAGGCATATGCCTCAAACTCTAAGCGAACAACCCGCTTCCCTTGGGTTTGATTCCGCACCGTTCCCACAAAACTCAC
>JAHDDF010000441.1 GCA_020629475.1 Saprospiraceae bacterium | reverse complement strand
AGGAGGCGTTTAAGGAAATGAGTGAATATATTTTGGAAAGGATTCCTGTCCTTACGGAGACAGAAGCTTAATCCTTCCCGGAAGGGAATAAAAAAAATGGCTACCGAAAATTTCGGTAGCCATTTTTTTTATTCCCCAAGATTTAATCCGGGACCGATTTTAAAATCGTCGATTTCCGGAGGTGCGGGTTTAGAAGATTTGGGTTTACCCTCTTTCTTCTTCGCGTCCTTCTCTTGGTTCTTCGGTTTGCGTGCTATTGCTTCTTCCATATCCAAAGGTTGAATAGGTTGAAGCGTAGCTTCGATTTTCTTCTTGTCGATATCAAAGAACATTTCGTCCTTCTTTTCCTTTTTCCTAACCTCAACGGTTTTTACCTCTTCATTAATGGTAGGATCAATGGCAAGTTCCTCCTCAATGATTTCCTCGGGTGTTTCGATGGTTGGCATTACGGGTGTTTCCTCCGCTTCCTTGGCTTCTTCCTCCACGGCAACGGGCGCCTCTAAAGGAGCCATCATTTCATCCTGCGGTGCGGATGAACCCGTTTGTGTGACGTATAGGGTGATCAACATCCCCACAATCAGGACCCCTGCCATAATGGAGAGCCTGCCAAGCCATCGTTTCACCGTTAGGTTCAATGGGAGTCGAGGCTGTACCCCTTCCCAAACCTTCTCGGACGGAACGACCTCGTCGTCATTAAACGCCTCTTTAAATAAGTCATCGAAATCGGAACCCTCCAACTCCGCGTCAATCCCGTTCCAAACAGAATCACGAGGGGGAGCCTCCCAATTTTCGAAACCTTCCTTAAAAAGGTCGTCCATATTTTTTAAATCTTTACTCATCTTTGAGCTTTTATCATGCCTTGAAGTGTACCCCTTGCCCTAGCCAATTGGGATTTGGAAGTACCCTCGGAAATATTGAGCATCTTGCTTATTTCCTTGTGCGTATATCCCTCGATAACGTACAAGTTGAAAACGGTCCGGTAACCGGAGGGCAACTTCTGGATCATCTCAAGAAGATCCTGTTTTGCCAAACGGCTGAATACGTTTTCATCCACGGAAACGTGGTATGCCTTATCGATGGTGATGTAGTGCGTTTGATTAATGGATTTTCGGTAAAACTCAATGGAGGTATTTACGAAAATCCTTTTCATCCAGCCCTCGAAAGAGCCTTCATGACGGTACTTGTCAAGGTGGTTGAATACCTTGATGAATCCTTCTTGCAAAATATCTTCCGCACTTTGCAAATTATCGGCGTATCGGAGGCAGATAGCAAACATCTTCGGGGAAAACTTACGGTACAGCCTTTCTTGGCTTTCCCTTTTTCCCGCGATGCAATCGCGGATTAAATCCGGGCTAACGACTAAACCATTTAATGCTTTTGCCATTTTGAACTTTGTTCGTGTGGTTTTCTTTTATATGTTTTTCTCTCGGACCAAGAACGCTAAATCTCCCAATTATCGTTCATCATCCACCTTTAAGATAAGATAAAAATTTGTTCATAGCCCTTCCCCGGTGGCTAATTTTGTTCTTTTCGTCCTTGTCCATTTGGGCAAAGGAGATATCCTTGCCTTCAGGTAGGAAGATGGGATCATACCCAAAACCTTTTGTTCCTCGTTTCCCTAATGCTATCTTTCCTTCAACGATGCCTTCGAAGGTCTTTACTTCACCACCTTTGACAAAAGCGATAACCGTCCTGAATCTTGCTTTCCTGTCGGTTTTCCCTTCAAGATTTCGGAGTAATTTCGCCATGTTCGCCTCCGGATCCTTTTGCGGACCGGCATATAATGCCGTATCTACGCCGGGTTCCATGTCCAAGGCAAAAACCTCAAGCCCCGTATCCTCGGAAAAACAATCCATACCGTAGTTTTCATAAACGTACATGGCTTTTTGGATAGCGTTTCCTTGAATGGTACCGGTAGTCTCAGGAATTTCCTCGGTACAACCGATATCCTTGAGACCGACAAGGTCAAATCTCCCGTCAAGGATTTGGGAAATTTCCCTGACCTTATTCGGGTTGCCGGTGGCAAATACCATTTTCATATGCATCACTATTTTTGGATGGAAAAGATTTCTTTTAAAGAAGTCCAAAGCGACCGTTTCTTGGTTTGATCGTCTTTTATAACGTCAAGTGAGTCGGCCAGAAGGAATTGACGTTTCCCTAATTTCGCGGGAACATACATTTGTAGGTTTAGATTCAGGCTTAAATCCTTTTTCGGTATACCGAAAATGATGAAGATTTCGTTCTCGGGGGGAAGAAGGGATAAATTAATGACTGAATCGTCCGCAGGATGCAAAAGTATGATGTCCTTTGCCTTGTCTCCTAAAACGGAAACCATTATCCTGTCCAAAAATTCTGAATGAACTTTTTCATTCTCTCCCAAGACGCAACATACGCCTCCCGGGTTGCTTTGGATCTTCCCGGAATCCAAAAAATCTTTTGGATCCTCTACTTTATAGATTCTATTGCGAAAAGGCAAGACAAAATTTTATTTTGATTAATAATTAAATACCAAAACAAACAGAATTATTGATAAAAAAATCAAACAAAAACCCTATTTGTTACGTTTTTATCGTTAATTTTGTGTAAAACCGAATAAACCATGGTAAAGTTGGGTATAAAGATAGAAAAGACGACAGAATCCCGTCTTCCCGAAGTGGATTTTGACAATTTGCCCTTTGGACGCACATTCTCCGACCACATGTTTGAAGTGGATTATAAGAACGGGGAGTGGGGTGAGCCTAAGATTGTCCCTTTCCAAAATTTGGTTTTACACCCTGCCTCTAATGCCCTTCATTACGGGCAGGCAATTTTTGAGGGGTCAAAAGCATTCCGTTACAACAACGGCAAACCCGTCCTTTTCCGTCCGGAGATGCATGCCAAGCGTTTCAATCTTTCCGCAAGCCGTATGTGTATGCCCGAGGTTCCGGAGGAACTATTTATCGAGGCATTGGAAACACTGGTTTCCTTGGATCAGGCATGGATTCCTGATATGGAAGGATACTCCTTGTATCTAAGACCATTTATGATTGGTATGGACGAATGGATTGGGGTACAGCCGGCATCCTCCTATAAGTTCCTCATCTTTACGGGACCAACCGGGCCATATTACCCCAAACCGGTTAGTTTGGTTACCGCTGACACCTACGTTCGTGCGGTAAGAGGAGGAGTTGGAGAGGCTAAAGCGGCAGGAAATTACGCGGCTTCCTTGTTACCCATGAAATTAGCTAGGGAAGAAGGATACGACCAAGTACTTTGGATGGACGCTGAGGAATTCAAGTATATCCAAGAGGTCGGGACCATGAATATCTTCTTCGTCATTGGTGATACGGTAGTAACACCGGCTACGGATGGCGCTATCCTCAAAGGAATTACGCGTGATAGCTTCTTGACCATCTTAAAAGATAAGGGTATAAAAACGGAGGTTCGTCAAGTATCCATCGATGAAATCGTTGATGCCCACCG
>JAHDDF010000440.1 GCA_020629475.1 Saprospiraceae bacterium | reverse complement strand
TACCCTTAAACCGGTCAGATTGCCTTGTTCAGGGTCAAAGGGAAATAATGCGCCTGCCTCGAATTGCAAGGCTTCCTGCTCCCTGAGGTGGTGCTCCACCGCGAATTGGACGGAAGGCATAGGGAAGGCGAACAAGCCGGTAGGTGAAAATTTAAGAACCGTCTTAGGGTTCCGGAATACGTCCTTCGGGAATTTGTTGTCCTCTTGTGCCTCTAGGGTCATTGCCGTAAGGCACAAGAGGATAAAAAATGTAATTCGCTTCATCGGTTTTTCCTAGGATTGAATGGGAATGCGGGAAATTTCCGTCATGTTCTCAATATCGGAATAATCGAACTGATAAATATTATCCGTTCCTACGCACATCAACAATCCGTCAAGTGGGATAACATCAAAAGCGGTGAAGCCTTGGAAATGGTGCTTGAGTTGAATGTTTAATGGATCGGAAACATCAAAAACCTTTAATCCGTCATAATCATCACAAACGAAAAGGATGTTACCGTCTAGCCCTAAGCCCTTGGGTTTCGACATTGGGTACTCCGCGATTTGAATGGGATCCATAATGTCGGAAATATCAAAAATCTTTAGGACATTGATATCAATCCAACCGCCACAAGGTCCCTCCGCGTCTTGATCATGCAAGGAAACGTAAGCGTATTGATCATTTGCTACCACGGGGTCACAAGGTACGATGGGGTAGTCATACACATTGCTGGAAAGCAAGGACGGAATACCGTCCGCTTCGATTTGGTAGATGAATAATCCCAGTCCGGAACCGATAAACAATCTTCCTTCATAGTGAAAGATGGACTCGATTTGAGCGGCAACCGTTTGGGTATTGATTTTTACGGGTGCGGCAGGATTTGCCACGCTAAAGGTTTGGATATCCGTTTGGTCCACGATGTATAAGAAATCACCGATGGTAATGAAACGGGCATAAGAACCCGCGATACCGGTATCACCGCCTTGGGCGGATTCATTGAAGGCAACTCCGGCATCTTCCGCACAGGAATACAAGGAGATTCCGAAACAGGCGGCGAGTAAAATATATAGGAATGACTTTTTCATTTTCATTTCAATTTTGGCGTTGAGGGATTAAATCCTGCATTGTGGGGTGTTCAATATGGCAAGCTCCCAACCGATAACGGTTCCCAGTTCGGGATTTACGCATTCGAAGAAGCCGGAGTAAAACTCAGGGAATTCCTGATTGGTTTGCGGATAGATGTTTTCAATACGATTGACCTCCTGGATGTTGTCAAAATCAGAAATGTCAAGGACGACTAAGTCGGTAACATTATCAGTGTAGAGGTAGTCACCTTTAATGGCAATATCCTTACTACCCGGAATGCTGATGAACTTAAGGAAAATCGGGGCCGTAGGTGTATTGTTGTCCAGGATGTGGATGCCCGCGTTCCTTTCATTGACGAAGAGAAGCCCGTCCTTGTAATAGATTTTCCCGAGTTCTTGGATTTCCCTTGAAGGAAGGGTTTCAATGGTGCGCCATTCCGTTCCGGCGGCATAAACCGGCCTTAGTCCTTCTTGTTGGACGAAGGAGTCTCCTTCGGTTTCAACACAAGAAAAGAGACATGTAAGGCAAAGTAGCGGAAGAAAAAAATAAAGTGCCTTTTTCATGGTTTTCACTTTTTGAATGAGGTGTTATACAGGATAAACGGAGAGATTTCCGGTAAGGCTGCTATGGGTATGGCAGATTACCTAAAGTTGGTGAAAGACAACTAGTTTTAGGTAGTTCCTCTAGGGGACTACCTATTTTGTATTAGGACGAAGCTATGGCTTAATTTGGTTGGGTCTGAAGTAGGATATTAATCCCGAGGATTTTCTTCGGGCTTGTCGGAGGACTCTTCCCACTCGGGATTGTCTTGAATGACTTGTGCGGCATCCTCCGCTTCCGGAACTTCCTTTTCCTCTTCCTCATCTGCCGCAAAGAAACTGCGGTTGAAAAGTACCAAGCTAAATACACCAACGGTAATAGCTGCATCAGCAAGGTTGAAAACGGGGCGGAAGAACTCGAATCTATTACCGCCGATTCTAGGAACCCATTCCGGCCAAGTAAATTCGAACAAGGGGAAATAAAACATGTCCACCACCTTTCCGTAGAGGAATTTGGAGTATCCTTCTCCCCAAGGGGTAAAGCCTGCTACTTTGGTACTGAAATGAGGGGATGCCTCGAAAATCATTCCGTAAATGGCACTGTCAATGATGTTTCCCGCCGCACCGGCAAGGATTAAGGCGAAGCTAAAAAGCACGCCTTTAGACATATCTTTCTTGATTAGATTATGGATGAACCAACTCAAAAGGGTAACCGCGATCAAGCGGAAGATGGTTAAGGCGGGTTTTCCCCAACCTTCTTCACCGTTTCCGAGCTCCCAGCCGAATGCCATACCCGGGTTTTCGATGAAATGGAGCCTTGCTTTAGGGGTGTCCCACAAGGAACCGAACAAGGGAAGATCTTGGTTAAGGTACATACTGGTTTTTACCCAGATTTTTAACCACTGATCCAAGAGAAGAACAGTCAGTACGATACCGATTACGAAGATCCACTTGTTTCTCAAAAGCTCCGAGTTTTTGATATACGATGTTACAGGGGCACTAAGGTAGTGACCTATTACCAAAAATCCCTACTTAATAGAATTGGATTACTTTCTTCCTGTCTTTGCCGCAATGCTAAGCGTGGTATGCGGAACCGCGCGCAACCTGTCCTTGGAGATAAGTTTACCCGTTTCGCGGCAAATGCCGTACACTTTGTTCTCGATTCTTACGAGTGCGTTCTCAAGGTGCTTTATGTATTTTACTTGACGGGCGGCAATAATGGCTATACGGTTGTTTTCCGCGGTGCCGGTACCATCGTCAAGCCCCTTGACTTTGGAATTCGTGTCAGAAGAAGCCAACTCCTCCTTATAGAACTCCATTTCACGCTTGGCGCGTGCCAGTTTTTTCTCGATTAGCGCCTTGAATTCCGCTAATTCGGCATCCGAATAGCGCGTTTGGACCGTTTTGCTAGGATTCTCCATAGTGAGCAGTTTGTAATTTCAACAAGTGTTTAATCAATGGTTTTCTCTATAGCGGTGTCACAGTATGAATGCCAAAATAGTTGTCGTGATGGAAGTGCAAAATTAAAAATTTTCATTCCTAAAACAAAAAGCTAACTAATAATCAGTATGTTTTATTGTGGATAACTCCACCTTCAAATCTAATGACGCCCGATAAACAAAGGATTTTGGTTTGTGGAAAAGTATGAATTCTTGAAAAGTGAAGTCATGTTTTTCCTTTGTGTGGATTTCCTTTTTAAACCATGTTGTATTTCCTACGGAAAAAATCCAAGACGGTTTCCCAATCGGGGAATCTATCGGTCCCAAAATGTATTAAAGTTCCCTTAAAAGCGTCTTGCCCGCAGCCGTAGTTGTTGTCGTCAATGAGGTAATCACCCATATTCAGGTTTTTTCTAGGGTTGATGATTAG
>JAHDDF010000439.1:3314-3486 GCA_020629475.1 Saprospiraceae bacterium | reverse complement strand
CGACAAAACAAAATCATAAAGCACTATATGATGATTCATCTACCGAATCAATCTATCTTTGAGGCATAAAATAATTTCAATTATGGAGACCGTAACGGCAAATTCCGACTTGAAGAAAACCCAACATCAAGCACCTGAGTATATCCCTCAAAAAGGTTGCTCATTTTTAATT
>JAHDDF010000439.1:0-3304 GCA_020629475.1 Saprospiraceae bacterium | reverse complement strand
ATATTAATAAGGTCTTCATTTCGGAGGAATGGAATGAGGAACAAAGGATGATTCATGATATGGTAGCGGATTTCTGCAAGCAGGAAATTTATGATGTCATGCGTGCGAGAGGAAGGGAATTCGAGGTGACCCAAGACAAGGAGGAAATCATCGGATTACTTGAAAAAGCAGGTGAATTAGGGCTTTGTGGTGTAAGTATCGGGGAAGAGTACGGCGGTATTGATTTAGATTTTAATACCTCTTGTCTTTTTGCTGAAGCCGTTGCGGGAGGATTCTCTTTTGCCACCACTATCGGCGCCCATACCTCCATCGGTTCCTTGCCAATCGTGTATTACGGGACCAAGGAGCAAAAGGAAAAGTATTTGCCCGGCATTGCCACCGGTAAATTGAAGGCGTCTTATTGTCTAACTGAACCAAGAGCGGGTTCCGATGCGAATTCGGGGAAAACAAGAGCAATCTTGAACGAAGCCGGAACGCATTATACCTTAACCGGACAGAAAATGTGGATCACCAATGGTGGTTTCGCTGATGTATTTATCGTTTTTGCCAAGATTGATGATGATGAAAACCTTTCCGCTTTTATCGTTGAAAAGGCATTCGGGAATATTACGCTAGGGGCAGAGGAGAAGAAGCTGGGTATTAAAGGCTCCTCAACCGTTCAAGTCTTTTTCGAGGATACCCAAGTTCCCGCGGAAAATCTCCTAGGGGAAAGAAACGGTGGTTTTAAAATCGCCTTGAATATCCTGAATACCGGAAGAATTAAATTGGCGGCGGGTGCTACCGGTGGATGCAAATTATCCATCAACCAATCCGTAGAATATGCCACCCAACGTATCCAATTCGGGAAACCCATTTCCGATTTCGGAGCCATCAAGCACAAGATTGGTCAAATGGCCGCACTTACCTTCGCTTCCGAAGCAGCAACCTATCGTACCGGTTCTAATATTTCCATGAAAACGGAAGAACTGCTTCATAAAGGAGAATCAGAAAACGAGGCAAAACTTAAAGGAATCCGTGAATACGCCGTTGAGTGTTCCTTGTTGAAAGTAAAATGCTCCGAGCACTTGGATTACTCCATTGATGAATGCGTTCAGGTTCACGGAGGAATGGGATATTCCGCGGAACTGGGCATTGAAATGGGATACCGTGATGCTAGGATTACCCGCATTTACGAAGGAACCAATGAAATTAACCGAATGCTCTCCTTGGCGGAATTGACCAAACGCGCTATTAAAACCAAGGAGGTGAATTTGGTAGGGGCAGGTAAAAAAGTACCGGGTTACATCCTGAAACAATTCCTACCTTTTAAATCCAAGCAAGGCTGGGCGGAAGAAGAGCGTTTGTCCAAAAACATCAAGACCCTTTTCCTGATGCTTTCCGGAACTTCCGGTCAAAAACTCAAGGAGAAAATGGTGGACGAGCAAGAACTCGTTATGAATCTTGCCGATATCCTTGCCGAAGCATATATGGTAGAATCCACCTTACTCAAGATTCAGAAAATCGAAGCAAAAGGCTATCACAAAGGAATTGATTTCGAAATCAGGAAGAAGGCATTTCAAGTGTATTTGTACGAATCAATCTCCATTTGCCGTAAGGCAGCATTGGACGCTATTCAAGCATTTACCCAAGGCGCCGAAAAACGAAGAATGAAACGTTTCACCGCAAAACTTTTACCCGATTACGATATCAACGTAAAAGAACTACGCCGTGATCTTGCGGATTACATCATCGAAAAAGGCAAATACACCCTTTAATCTCCCCCTTGTGAAGTTCCACTGTGAGGTCTTCCGACCTCACAAGAAAAAACAAAATCGAAATGAAAAAGATAGTTTTAATAGATGGTTGTAGAACCCCCTTCCTAAAATCCGGCGGTGCTTATATGGATATGATGTCCTACGAATTAGGTAAGCATGCCATTCAAGGATTGCTAGGGAAAACGGGCATTGATCCTAAGGAAGTAGATACCGTAATAATGGGCACCGTAATTTCCAATTTGCGGACATCCAACGTAGCAAGGGAAGCCGCTATCTCGGCAGGAATCCCGAATAAGACGCCTTGCCACACCGTTGCTCAAGCATGTATCTCCGCCAATCGAGCTATCTCCAATGCCATTTTGGAAATTTGGGGCGGACAAGCGGAGGTAGCTATCGCCGGTGGTTTGGACAGTACATCCGCAACCCCGATTGGTTATAAGCGTGGAATGCAAAAGAAGTTGTTCATGGCGCAAAAACTTCGTTCCACGGGTGATTACCTGAAATTCGCGATGACATTAAGGCCTTCGGATTTTGCGCCGGATAGACCTAAAGTTGCTGAGTACAGCACCGGTCGGGTCATGGGTGAAGACTGTGATATCATGGCGGCAAGATTTGGCGTGACTCGTGAATCACAAGACGAATTTGCCGTACGGTCCCATACCCTTGCAGCAAAGGCATGGGAAGACGGTCATATCGGTAAGGAAGTTTGTACGGTGGCTGCTCCACCCAAGTTCAGGCCCGTAGAAAAGGACAACGGTGTAAGAGGTGATTCCACGATTGAAAAGGTGGCAAAGCTTAGACCCGCATTCGATAAAAAATTCGGAACGCTGACTGCGGCGAATTCCTCCTTCCTTTCCGATGGCGGTGCTGCGGTTCTTTTAATGACCGAAGAAAAAGCCAAGGAGCTAGGGCTTCAGCCCAAGGCGGAAATCGTGGATTTTGCTTTTACAGGACAAGACTTGGATACTGAATTATTACTTGGACCCACTTATGCGGTGGCGAAGTTGTTTAAGAAAAGAAATATCACCTTTGATGATGTAGACGTCGTTGAATTCCATGAGGCATTTGCCGGGCAAATCCTAGCAAATTTGAAAGCGCTTTCTTCAGATGAATTCGCCCAAAAGAATTTGGGTAGGGACAAGGCAGTAGGAGAGGTCCCAATGGATAAATTCAACCTTTGGGGCGGCTCACTTTCCCTAGGGCATCCATTCGGTGCTACAGGCGCTAGATTATTAACTACTACCGCTAATAGACTTATCCATGAAAATGGAAAATACGGTTTACTTGCCGCTTGTGCGGCAGGAGCGCACGGACATGCCATGCTCATCAAAAAATACGAAGGATAATAGATAACGAATTTAGTATTCGCTAATCTTTCGCTAAGTTAAATAATTGTGTTGTTGTCCATGAATATTGCAAAGTGCTACAAATTGAGATGTTAGATATTAGACGCTAGACGTTAGATTTCGTTTTGCATTTAAGCTAAAATATGTCTAACATCTATTTAGCAATATTTTAAACCATTGCTCTCTTTCAAAAAGAACCACATT
>JAHDDF010000438.1 GCA_020629475.1 Saprospiraceae bacterium | reverse complement strand
CCCATCCCCCTCGACATACGGACATAAGCATGGCCTATCGGTCGGTTTCGATTACCGACATGATGGGCCTTTGTTTTGTGTCCGTTATGTCACCCCGTCCCCCTAATGCATATCCCTCTTTCCCGTGGGGTCGCTTTCTTTTGTTTTATATTTCTTTTGTGGAGGTTTCTTTTGTTGTATTAAAAATTTTTAGACCTCACCGAAAATTCTTTAGCGGTCACTAAAAATACTTTAGAAGTACGTCACCGAGACCATAAAATAACCTTCTCCTGCCTTTTCTTTCCGAAGCCGTTAAAAGGACATTGCCCCGCTCGTCCGTAATGCGGATATATCCCCTTTCGGACAAGGAGGCAATCGCGTTCCAAACGGAAACGTCGGACAATCCCGTATACTCCTTGAATTGGGACATCGCGATCCAATCCCTACGCTTTCTCCTTCCCGTTTTTTTATCGTACCAGCCCAAGGTTTTTCTCGCTATTACAAGAATCACCTTTAATTCCGATTCGGTAAAATGCGGAATACACGAATCGAATAAAACATTAGGAATCGGGGTGGAGCTTTTCATGGGGCTTGTATACCGCCACTTTTCCCGCAGGAACAGGGGGAAGTTACATCCCCCTGTCGGCACGGGGATGACGGGGATATACTCAATCGGAATTTAATTACTTAACAATTAATTCCGATTAAATATGGAAAAGAGCAAACTCTTCAAGGTAGCCGAAGTCAGGCTATCCTACGAATCAATCCACCCACCCGAGGAATGCCCGCAGATACGACAGTCCCAAGACGCCTATAAGGTGCTGTTGGATTTATGGGACAAGGATACCATCGATTATCTCGAACACTTCCTTATCCTACTGCTTTCACGAAGCAATAGGGCTATCGGGGTGTATACCCTATCCACGGGAGGAATTTCAGGGACGGTGGTCGATACGAAAGTATTGTTCGCCATGGTCCTGAAATCGGGGGCAAGCGGGATTATACTTTCCCACAACCATCCCTCTAACAACCTTAAACCGAGTAATGCCGACATCGGCCTTACCAAGAAAATCAAGGAGGGTTCCAAGGTATTGGACATCAACTTGATTGACCATCTCATCATCTCCAGGTTCGGCTATTACTCTTTCGCGGACGAGGGTATTCTTTAATTCAAAACAGGAAAATCATGGATTATTATCAACAGGCGGCTCAGCTCGCCAAGGGTATCGTTACGGGCGAAAACAAGTTCTTCGAACGGTACATCAAGAACGAAATCGAGGATTATCAAGGAGATTTTATCCTTGGTATTCTCCCCAATGATGCGGATTTACTCGTCCTCGATATGCATTCCAACGGGAATACCAACGAAGAACGGGAGGCGGAAATGGAGTACACCCAACGGATGCTCTTCGATAGGGATGTTCCCTTGTTCTTGCACGGTACGGAAGGTATCGTAACGGAAATCGATAAGCTAACGGCATACGAGGTGTTTACCGAGTTCAAGGAGAAACTCCTTGCTACTCCCTTGGCAAAAAACGATACGGCATGAATACAAAGACCAAGAAGAAATTCGATTTGTACGAAACCGTAACGAACCGCATTATCGCGGAATTGGAGAAAGGAACCGTTCCTTGGAGAAAGACCTGGGGAAACGTGGGGCCGGCGAGGAATTATGATACGGGCGTTCCGTATAAAGGGATAAATGCCTTGTTGCTGAGTCTTACCCCTCACCCCGTTCCCTGCTTCCTGACCTTAAGACAAGTAAACCGTTTAGGCGGTAAAGTGAAGAAAGGTAGTAAGGGGCATCAAGTCGTTTACTATAGTACGGTGTATCGTGACGGTAACGGAAAAAGGATTCCCAAGGAACGGATTTCCTCCGTCCCGAAGGATGAACTGCAAACGAGGCGATTCATCAAATATTACTACCTCTTTAACGTGGAGGACATTGACGGCATCCGCTTTAGTTATCCCGACTTTAAACTGAGGGAAAACAATCCGATTGAACGCTGTGAGCGATTAATCAGGGATATGCCTTCCAAGCCGAAATTCGTTTCCAAAGATTCAAGGCGTTGTTACTACAATCCCGCAACGGACGAATTGAATATGCCGCCGATGGGTCATTTTGAGTCCTCGGAGAATTATTACAATACGCTGTGGCACGAGCTGATTCATGCGACGGGACACCCTTCCCGCTTGAACCGTCCGACCTTAAACGAAATCGGGAGATTCGGGGATAGGACGTATTCCGTTGAGGAGTTAGTTGCCGAAATTGGTGCCGCCTTTCTTTGTGCCCATACGGGTATTGACCGCTTGGATATCCAAGAGAATCAAGCCTCGTATATCGCGGGCTGGCTTTCTAAATTGAGGAATGACAAGCGGTTTATTTTTAAGGCTGCGGCTGAGGCGCAGAAGGGGGTGGATTATATAATCGATGCAAAATACAACTAGCACTATTTAGCCATGAACCATTCGGTTCGTGGCTAATTTTACTGAAATAAAAATCAGCTTAGAACATATATACATTCTGATAAGAAAATAGCCAATACTAAAAAAACCACCCCTTGCAGAGTGGTTTTCACATTTAAAAGCTCATATCATAAAACAATATCAGCTTTTACTTTTTGATAATGTTGTCGTAAATAATAAGCCACCTATTACAAAAAGCCCCAAACCTCCATAAAGGAAATATTTAGGCGTATCCTTATCGGCTACAAGGTAAGTACTGGAGCTATAATTAGTGTCGGCCATCGAATACCCCGGCATTGCCGTCCTTGATTCCACTTTCTTTTTGAAATCTACCGTTTGAGAAACAACAATCATTACAATCGACGCTATTATTAAAATAAAGGCTGCTTTTTTCATAGCAATTGATTTAATATTTATTTGAATATATCTTTCATTTGGCTAACAGTAACAGGTAAAAGCAATTCAGCTCGGGCCTTCAACCCATAATAATCCCATTTACTTTGTGAAAAAGCCTCAAGAGATAAGTTCTCAAAATGAATTTATAATCTCCTCACCGATGTTGCCATAAATTCAATAAACTCCACTGAACCAACCCATGCCTCACGGACCCTTGTTCCTCCCCTCATTTCTATCCTATCACCGCGCTTGAGCTTGAATATAAGTTCCTCTTGTTCCTTCGGCACAAAAACAAACTCTCCCATCTCAACTCCGCCAAACGGACCTTTCTTAGTTACCTCCCTACCTATGGGAACAACCTGAAATATGATGTGATCCTTGGGAACTTTAACCTGAAATCCGTTTGGTTTTCCCATCGCATAGAATTCAACTTGGGTGATGATATCAGCTCCGATGTAGTCTCTGGCAAAAGCAGAATTGATAACCTTCTCATAATCGACTCGAGTACCTTTAGGAACTGATGAGACTCCCTTCAATGTCTTGTAACCAATAAATGAGCAGGAGTTAAGCATAAGAAATGCCAAAGAAAGAATGAGTAATTTTCGCATTCGTAAACATTTACAATTTGAAATAGGCAGAGAATACT
>JAHDDF010000437.1 GCA_020629475.1 Saprospiraceae bacterium | reverse complement strand
TGATATGCTTGGTTTCATTTACGTTTTTACAAAAAACGGGTTCGTATGGCCAGCAGGAACAAGCTTTGGAAGTTTGTACGGCGAGGGAGAAGAGTAAAAGACTACCAAAAAGGATTTTTCCTGTGCTTGTTTTCATGGGACTGTTTTTATTAAATGTTCTTACTTAAATCATTTTCCAAATGGAATGCTCCGGTTTTCCGCGCTTGAAACCGATGTACCATCTACAAATGAAAAACAAGGGGATTAACCCTAGGAGCCACATCAGGTAGAGCAGGGCTATTCCACTACCTGTAGGGAAAGGAATTCCTAGAATACCGTACAAGTATAAGTGGACGATATAAAAGAACATCGCCGTTTGCCCGAAGACCCGAATCGGCGTAAGCCATTTTTGTCCGTTGGCAAAAGAAAAAAGGAATAAGAGAATGAGGTTAACCCCTACCGTCCATAAGGCAAAACAAAGGCTAGGCGGATATTTTACCAAGCTGAAGAATGAGGTGATTTCGGAAAACGCCGAGATTTGGAAATTTCCCAAGCCGCTGTATCGCAATGGGAAAAAGACAATGAGGAAAAGAATACCTATTCCAAGGACGGTTTTCCTGAAAAATCCTTCCCCTTTTTCCGATAACCTCGCCAGCCACATCCCGAAGGTGCAGATGCCCAACCAAGGAATAAGCGGGTAAATCACAAGGGCACCGGTGGATGCACCGGGCACTAGGAACATATGCTCCAAGAACAAGAAAGGTTCCTTGGGTTCGGAAGTGCCCACGTACCACGCGGATAATGCAAAGCAGGCAATCGTAATAAGCGGCAACATCCAATTCTTTGCCTTCCAAAGAAAAGCGGAAGCCATCATGGAAGTCGCTAGCCCGTAAAGAACCGTTGAAGGAATCAAGAAAGTTAGATTGGGATCTCCCGGCATGCTAAAACCTGAACCGCCGCTTGAACTTCCCCAAATGCTACCGAATCCCCAAGCCGGAAATTCAAGGAAAAACATGATGAGCAGAATAATTCCCCCTCGTTTTAGGAGGTATTTTCTTACTTGCCCGTCCGTCCAGCCTTTTTCCTTTCTTTTTTTCGATAACCAAGTAATACCCATTCCCATAAGCAGGAAGAAACCGGGGGCGCAAAGGTGGCTCAAGAACCGTGTCAACCACCAACCCACATCCGGGTAACCTTCAAAGGGTAAACCCCACATTTCCGTAAAGTGCATTCTTCCCACGAAGGCGGAAGCATGGTCCAACGCCATAAAAACCATAATCAACCCCCGAAGGAGATCCATCGCCTCTGAACGTCCTTGGCTCATTCTTATTCGATTAAAATAGCGTCATCCGGATTTTCCTCCGAAAAAATCTTGGCTTCCCGGATATTGCTCTTGCCGTAACTTAGGTAAAGTTGCCCTTTTAAATATAACGCGGCGGCAAGTAAGGCTTCCTTGTCTCCTTCCGGAAGGCTGCAAGTCATGGAGACGTATTGCTTGGTCCAAGCCTCGAATGCGGCATGATATACACCGCCCTCCGCAGCTACTTTCCTTTGGTTTTCCAAGGGATGCCTATCCGCCATCGGTTCACCGAGGTAGAATTCCGCCAATAATTTAAAGGGTCTTCTTTTCGCCATTTTACAGCATTTGCGCGGAAGATACGAAGTACGTCCGTTTTCTACTTGGATTCATCGATTCCCGGTAGTCTTAACGGAACCTAGACCGTATATATAATGTAGAACAAGCAAAGTATTATAGCAATGTTGGGAATCATATTAATGTCGGGTTTATTGAGCAAGTGGTGGTTTTGGATGTTAATCGCCATCATCATTTATTCTTCCGCAAAAGGTGCAAGGCAACCGATGCCGAAACGTAAGGAAACCGATTTTTTGAAGCTGAAACAAATTTTCGCTTCCTTCGGGGAAAAAATCATTCCTTGGAAAAAAGAGGAGTCGGAACTGTTGTGCTTGAACGTAATCGAACCGTACCGGAATAAGAAGGAGGGATTCGAGGGAGGTGCTTTCGGTACCATTTACCAAGAACCTTTGGTGTACTTTGGCGGAAAGGAATATACCAATCCCTTAGGTCATGGCGTATTTTATGCCAAAACCCAAACGGATGAGTTCTTTTACAACAAGGAAAGGGATACCATCAGAATTAGGATCAACGGGGTAGAGGTAGGTACCTTGTTCGAAGGCAAATTGAGGGATAAAACGGGTAAGTTGATTGCCGAGTATGATAATCCCATCATGGAAGCTTATACGGCAATCCAAATTGAAGGAAAAGACGTAGGTCACGTCTTGAAATTGGATACAACCGGTAATGATGTTACACCAAGGGGTTTGGATTTGGTAGACCCTGAAATGACGGATGATCAAATGCGCATTTTCCAAGCCTTGGCAATTTGGCAATTGTTGAAAGACAACTTTTTGAATTAAGAATGAATAATTCAAAATGAAAAATGAAGTCAGGGGAATTACCTTCTTGGATTAACAAACATTAGGATTCCTGCAACGGAATGGATGACGTTTTGTCCTTATCTTGCGATACGTAATACAAAATTGACCGAGATGAGACTTCTCTTTACTTTTTGCTTTTCCTTGTTCTTTGTTTTAGGAATGAATGCCCAAACTACGGATCAAGAGTTTGATGCCCAACAAGAACAGTTGGAGCAGCGCATTAAGCAACTGGAAAATATGCTTTCCCAATCCATGCGGGAATTTGATAGCCGCATGGAGCGTTTGGAGGAAAATAGTGATCCCATCATCATTAACGGTGATACCATAATCGTGGCACCGGGTGGTATTCTTCCTCCGGGGTTTGAGGATTTGGCGGAAGACTTGCATCGTTTGGATATGCAGGGAGATAATCCAATGGAAGACCTGCAATTGTTCTTCGGTGGTGATATGCCGACCCAAATGTTCGACATGCTCCAAGAAATGCAGGGAAATATGCCGGAGATGATGTCCGAGTTCGAAAAGTTCTTTGGACAAATGCCCGGTTTAGAAGGAATGCCTCCTTCCGAAGAAAGAAAGGACGGAGAAGCTCCCTCCAAAAAATCCAAGGACAAGAAAAAGACTTATAGCTTATAAGTTTATATTTAGCCTGTGATACGACAGGAAAAAATACAAGTACCGGCAAGGGATGGATATCCTTTGTCGGTACTTTTTTTATCAAAGGATGATGCGCCGAAAGGTGTTATCCAGTTCCACGCGGGAACGGTAATCCGCAAGGAGTTTTACCTCAAATTCGCTTCATACCTAGCCGGTGAAGGCTTTCATGTTTACCTCTTTGATTACCGTGGGGTAGGGGAGTCGCGCCCGGTTTCCCTAAAGGGATTCGAAGCAGGGATTTCGGATTGGGGCTCCAAGGACGCGCCCGGCATATTAGATTATCTCTCCACGATATATACCGATGTTCCTATTCATCTATTTGCCCATAGCATGGGTGGTCAGATTTTGGGTTTAATGCCCAATTGGTATCTTTTTGATAAGATATTGGTATCGAATAG
>JAHDDF010000025.1:3489-21547 GCA_020629475.1 Saprospiraceae bacterium | reverse complement strand
GAAAGGACGTTTTAGGCTCCTTGGACCGTTTGGACGAGTTGGTCAGAATTTATAAAATCGAGGAAATCATTTTTTGCTCCAAGGATGTCCCTTCGGAAATTACCATGGGTGCCATGTCTCGCTTGGGTCCTAAATTGCAATACAAAATCCTTCCGGAAAAAGGAGGGAGTATCATCGGAAGTCATTCCAAGAATTCCTCCGGTGAATTATATACCGTTGATATCGAATTCAAGATTGCCTCGGTCATACAAAGAAGAAACAAGCGCATTTTTGATATCCTCCTTGTTTTTCTCCTATTTACAACCCTTCCCGTTTCCTTGATTTTGGTAAAAAATAAAGGAGGCTTCTTTAGTAATTTATTTTCCGTCCTATTCGGTAAAAAAACATGGGTGGGATACAAGGAAACACCAAGCGGTTCAAGTGCCTTACCGGCAATCAAGAATGGGGTTCTTGCTCCTACGGACGCCCTTGAAATTCCCGTATCCGACACGAACACCCTTAATCGCTTGAATTTTCTCTACGCCAAGGATTATTCCTTGGAAAAGGATTTCGATATCATCCGAAAAGGACTCCGGAACCTCGGGCGGTAATTTTTAATTCCTTCTTTTCCTTGCTACCCGGAGTTTAATATTTCACGCTACCTTTGCGAAAAATTTCAACATCATGCCTAAGGATAAAATCAAGGAGCTAGCAAAGGCGTATCATGGAGAAGTGATTGACATCCGCCGTCACCTGCACATGAACCCTGAACTTTCCTACGAGGAAGTAGAAACGGGGAAATACATTGCCGCCAAGCTTAAGGATTGGAATATAGAGCATGAGCACGGTATTGCCGACAATGGAGTGGTAGGACTCATCAAGGGCAATAACCCTGATTCCAAAATCATTGCCTTGCGCGCGGATATTGATGCTCTTCCCATTACGGAGGCAAACGATGTCCCCTACAAGTCCAAGAACCCGGGCGTGATGCATGCTTGCGGGCATGACGTACATACGGCATCCCTTCTCGGAGCCGCCAAAATCCTGAATGATATCCGTACGCATTTTGACGGGACCATCAAGTTGCTTTTCCAACCTGCGGAGGAAAGAATCCCGGGTGGCGCTTCCATCATGATCAAAGAAGGCGCCTTGGAAAACCCTAAACCGGTTTCCATCATCGGGCAGCATGTTCATCCGCCTTTGGAATCGGGGAAAATCGGTTTAAAACCGGGTATTTACATGGCTTCCGCCGATGAAATTTATGTTTCCGTAAAAGGACAAGGCGGACATGGTGCCTTACCTCAAGATTGTATTGATCCAATCGTTATTACGGCACATATCATTACCGCGCTTCAACAAATCGTTAGCCGAAACGCCAATCCCGCAATGCCTTCGGTTCTTACCCTAGGGAAGATTAATTCCACCGGCGGCGCTACCAACATTATCCCTAATGAAGTAAAGCTTGAGGGTACTTTCAGAACCTTTGATGAAGAATGGAGAGGGGAAGCTCATCGCCGCATGAAAAAAATGGCGGAATCCATTGCCGAGGGAATGGGTGGTTCTTGTGAATTCAAAATCATGAGGGGTTATCCTGCCCTGTATAACAACCCGAATTTAGCGGTTCAGGTCAAGGAGGATGCCATTGATTTCCTAGGAGAAGAAAACGTGGTGGATCTACCCATCAGAATGACCGCGGAGGACTTTGCTTATTACTCTCAAGTAATGCCGGCTTGTTTTTACCGCCTGGGAACAGGGAACGAAGAAAAAGGCACTACCTCCCCTGTCCACACGAATACCTTCGATATCGATGAGGATTGCTTGGAGTTAAGTTGTGGTTTAATGGCATGGCTGGCGGTAAAGGAATTGGAAAGAAAAGAAAGCTAAACCGGAAATGAGCAAGAACAAACTCAAGAAATTCCAAGACCTCTTGACCTACGATAACGTATACCAATGTTACAGTTGGGACAATCCCGTTTTACACGGGAAAATGATGGCAACGGTTGATCTGCAAGGCAAGTGGGCGAAGGAGCATTTCGGGAATGACAATCCCGTTATCCTTGAATTGGCTTGCGGTGGCGGGGAATATACCGTTGCCCTTGCGGAAAAATTTCCTGACCGGAATTTTATCGGACTGGATATTAAAGGTGCCCGAATTTGGAAAGGTGCCACTGCCGCTAGGAATAAGGGATTAAAAAACGCCGCATTTTTACGTTGCCGCATTGAACTGATTGAACGCTTCTTCGCGGAAAACGAAGTGGATGAAATCTGGATTACTTTCCCTGATCCATTCTTGAGGGATAGCAAGGCAAACCGTCGTTTGACAAGCCCGTTTTTCCTTAAAAAATACAGGAACATCCTCAAGCAGGACGGCATTGTACAATTAAAAACTGACTCTCCTGAACTATACGAATTCACGTTGGAAACCATCCAAGAGGAAAAGGAAAACATTCTTGTTTATGAGGAGTCGGATATTTATTCCAAACCGTTGTACACTCCCGAACTAGAAACCAAAACCTTCTACGAAAAAATGCACTTGGAGGCAGGAAAAACCATCAAGTACGTTCGGTTTACCATTCACGGGAAATAGGAATTACAACTTCACCAAAGCTTGCTCGATTCTATCTAAACCTTCCATTAATATCTTCTTGGAAGTAGAAAAGCATATGCGGATATGTCCTTCAGCTCCGGGCCCGAACCACTTCGCAGCACCGGGTACTACCGCTACCTTTGCTTCTTTCATTAGATAATCCGCCATTTCGGTGCTTGTCTTTCCGAAGGAAGAAATATCCGGGAACATGAGGTACGTCCCATAAGGTTTTCTACAATCCACACCCGGAATCGCATTTAGCCAATTGTAGGCGATGTCCCTGACTTCCGTCAAATGCTCCAAGAATTCATCCACGTAATACCAAGCATGTTTCCACGCCGCTTCCCCCGCAATTTGGGAAAGGGTAGTAACGCCATAAGCCGTGGTTCTCATCTCGGAAAGTTCAAGGACTTCCTCCGCTATTTCCTCCGTGGGACAATGCACGAATCCCAAGCGCAAGCCCGCTAAACCGAAGGTTTTGGAAAAACCGTACACGGTAAAGGTTCGTTTAGCTGCTTCCTTGGAAAGTGAGGCAAGACTAATGTATTCCGCAGGCGGGAAAACGATATCAGACCATATTTCATCCGACATAATATAGAGGTCGTGTTCCTCTGCTAAATCCGCAATGAATTGCAATTCATCCCTCGTTAGAACATGCCCTAGTGGATTGTGAGGATTGCAAACGGCAATCATCTTGGTTTTAGGAGTCACCAAGGAACGAAGCTCCTCCCTATTGAAAGTGGCAAAGCTTTTTTCAATGGGACAATATACCGGCGTTCCGCCCGCGGATTCCACCGATTTTTTAAACAAGAAATCCACCGGATCAAAGATGATGACCTCATCACCGGGTTCAAGCACGTATTTGGCTATCAAAAACATGGCGTATGCTGCCGAATTGGTAGGGATTACTTGCTTGGAACTTCCTTGAATTCCTCGCCTTGTTTCCAAGCCCTCGGCTACGGTTTTCCGGAAAGACGGCAAGCCCTCCGGCGGCCCGTAGGAAAAATATCCGGACTTGGTATAATCCATAATGGCGTTCCGGATTTCCGGTGCGCAAGGGAAATCGGGATCAGCCGCGGTAAGCGCTATGGTTCCTTCAGGAACGGTTGCCCAACGTAAATTAAAAGCACGTTGCTTGAGGATGTCGAGTTCAACGGCTTCATCGGAGAAAAAAGTCTTCATGCGGGAGGCTATGATTTGAATGCCAAAGGTATACTAATCTTTCCTTTGGCGATATCCACTCGTAAGAATTCCCAGGAAAGTTGGCGACCCCATTCCGTAATTCCCTCCAAGGCAGGCATCCGCATATTTTGGTAATCCGCAAAGCCTGCTTGGTAATCCTCCTTGTTACGGGAAAGACTACAACCTATGGCTATGGCATCACAAAGGGCGGTACCCGTTCCTTGACTGGTAAACGTGAGGAAGGGATGCAGTGCATCACCAATCATCACGAAATTATTTTTGTGGAATTGCTTGGGAATATCCATGTCCCGGGTATTCCAACGGTATACGTCCATTCCTATACTACGCTTCAAGATTTCCTTGGGATATCCTTTCCAATCTTTTACGACTTCCAATGCCGCAGCCGCGGTATCCTCGGGGCTACAATCATCAAAATCCAGCTCGGCGCTATCATATTGCATGAACCAAATGATGCGCCCGCCGGCGGTAGGGACGATACCAAAAGACAAGGACTCCTTTTCGGATTGAACCTTAACGAAGGTATTACCTAAATTTTCCGCGATATCCGGGGCATGAAGCAAACCTACCAGCTCCTTTACGCGGGAGGGAACGGTGAGAGCATTGGTAATATATTTCCGGCTACGGGAATTGGAACCATCCGCACCGATAAAAATATCCGCTTCTACGGTTTTTCCGTTTTGAAAAACCGCCTTGGTAATTTTTCCGGATTCATCCGTTTCAAAACGGTCAAAAGCACAATCGAATTCAATTTGGGATTCACCGAGTTCTTCCAACAACATCATTAAAAAATCCTGACGAACCACGGAATAAGTATCCGTTAATTCATCCGTTTTCAGGATGGTTCCTTCCGTATTTTGGATTACGACTTGTTTAAGTTCCAAGCCACGTTTACTGATCTTGTCCTTAAGACCGATTCGCTCCAAGGCAGAGCAGCCATTGGGTAAAAGAATAAATCCTTTTCCTTTGTTAAGATAAGACGGGAATTTCTCATACACCACTGACGAAAAGCCCTGTTTCTTTAGGCTTATTGCCGCCGCAATCCCTGCTATTCCGCCTCCGATTATTGCAATGTTCATTTGAAAGAAGTGTCCGTTTTTCCTCTAGTCCTTAGCCTTTGCGCGTTGTTCTTGAAGAGAGGGAGGTTTTGAATAAGCGTCCTTGGATAAGGACCCGTGCTTATAATCTACGAGACGGTTCAAAATATGTTCCAAAAAAAAGAGGGACGGATTTGAATCCGTCCCTCTATTAACATATTTCGTGTATTTAATACTATATCAGTATTGATTCAGCTTTATTCCCAAGAAGGAATTAAGCCTCTTACACCCATATCAATAATGATATCGGAGTTTGCGGGATTTGCCGCGTCTAGGTCGAACTCACCGTTCGGGATTTGATCAATCCACTCAAAACTTTGGTTGATGGAGTAGGAAAGCTCTACCACGATGTCTTCCGTTTCATCACCCGTTACGGTCAAAGGCTGGGTGAAAGCTCCCGTTACTACACAAGAACCCGCCGGGATATCGGAAGTACCGAATAGTGGATTTACCACGGTAGTACCCGCTGATTCCCCGGAATACAACCTAGGGGCAAAACTCTCGCAAAGCGCTCCTAAATCATCAATTTCGAATGCCCAGAAACCCTGTAGTTTATCATCGTTTACGACCAAGGTTTCCGTATTAGGCGTTACCTCCGAGATGTATACGTTATAACCCAAGAAGGAAGCTACGGTTCCTGTACGGTTGCTTGCGCCTCCTTCACAGAAGCCTATCCAATCATCGGCATTTACCACGTTGAATTTGATATCATAATTTTGGTAGGTAACGGAGGTTCTTATCCATTCGTAAGTTCCGGGGTCTACTTGACTTAAAGGGACAGAGTAGAATATTTCTCCTTCATCGGCAACGGTAGCCTCATCGAAATCCACGGCATCCGCACCGCCGGCGCTGGTGGTTTCCCCTCTATAAACAACGTCTCCTTGTCCCAGTTGGGTAAAGGCGCTTGGTGCCATTTCGATGTAATGGATGGACATCCCCTTGAAATCCGGGGTTTGTGCGGCATTGCCCGCCGCTACGCCCTCAGGGATTCCGATATTGTTCAAACGCTCTTGATTTTCATCGAACTTGAACTTGAATTTTAGTTGTGGGCCTCCGGGATTATTGGTATTGTCACCGTCCGTTTCTTCTTGACAAGAAAAAAGGAAAAGGGTACAAACGGAAAGTAGGAAAAAGCAACTTTTTTTCAACATGATGTATTCTTTTGAGCAAGAGAATGAATTAGAGGTATTTTAGAAAAACAAACTAGAAACGGTCCCGATCCTCGATTCGTATGTCCTCAGTCATCATGGATGCCCTTTTTTAATAATTTTAACAAAACCGGTATAATATCGGCGAACAAGGATAGCCGTTTTTTCGTAGATTTAAAGAACCGCATTAGATATCATCAAGGAAAACACCTGATATTCAGTCCTTGGCGGGGTATCAAAAGGCAATACTAAAAATTTGCCATACTCCCGGACAACGGATCTCCGTTATAATCCGGCTGCGCGGTGTAAACGCTTTATATGGAACGTATTCAAGTAACCGTAGACGATGTAGTCCCGGGTGACCCGGATGACGCATTCGATATTATGACCCGCTTCGACAAGTACCACGAATGGTGGCCCCAAGGCCTTCCCGTGGATTGTGTCCTTCATCATGATGATTTTATTGAGAGTAAGTTGTTGATCCGTCCTTACCCGCTCGTAAACGTGGGTTGGAAACTTCACTCTTATTCCGCGCCAAGGGAAATCATTATCCATTATTACCAAGGCATGCATACGGGCATGGGCGTATGGACTTTTAGCGAGGCGGACAATGGTAAAGCAGTGATTTCTTTCGAGATTGACATCCTTCCTAAAAACCGCATTTTTGATGTGGCGTATAAGGTTTTTAACGTCCGTAAATCACACATTAAGCATGTAAAAATGGTGATTTCCGCCTTGGCGGAAAGGATGCGGCAAATGAACCCTTCCCAAGAACGCATAGCTGATGTTGCTTAAGACCCGCGCCCTGATCCTCAGGAACGTGAAGTACGGGGAAACCAGTCTTATCGTGGATGCCTATACCCTTGAAAAGGGTAGGCAAAGTTTTGTGGTGAATGGTGTCCGCTCACCCAAGGCGAAAATCAAGCAGAGTACGCTTGGGGTAACCTCCCTCTTGGATATCGTGATGTATTTCCGGGAGGACAAGGACGTACAACGTCTCAAGGAGGCAAAACCTTCCTTCGTATACACAGGGATTCCTTTTGATGTTTTCAAGGGGACCGTTGGGCTTTTTATGGCGGAATTGGTTTCCAAAACGGTCAAAGAATCCGAGCAAAACGAGGAACTTTTTCTTTTCTTGGAGGATGCTTTCCAATCCTTGGATCGTGCGGATAAAATCGGTTTGTTCCCCTTGGTTTTTACGGTGCAATTAATGCCTTTCCTAGGCTTTTCCCCCGGTAATTCTTATTCCAAGGAAAATTCTTTTTTTGATATGCGGGAAGGGCTTTTCGTTTCCCGCGAACCGCATACTTTATATATGCCGCCCGCCTGTGCTGCGGCTTTTGATGCCGTGCGCCAATCCGGTGAACCGCATTCCTTGGAGATTCCTAAGAAAATCCGCAAACGGACGCTTGATTTCTTATTGGAATATTACCGTTATCATGTGGAAGGGTTTAAGGAGATGAATTCGCATGTGATAATGGGGGCGGTTTTGGGGTAGTGTTCCTGAAAGGCGAAGGTGTGGGTGTGGGTGTCGTGCGAAGGGCTGCACCCTTCGTTTTGCGCGTGTCGGTCGTGCCGACCTGAGAACAAAACCCATGTGGAGACGCGATGCCTCGCGTCTTAGCGATTTTCCTTTTTACTTCAATTTTATGATGGTGATCATTGTGTCGGGTGGAAGTATTGAGCCATCCCGTCTTTGCGAAGCCTTAGGACGTTTTTTTCGGAAAATGTCAGAAATACCGTCATACTACAAAAAGAAAAACGCTTCAACTTATTGAAAGTCAAAGCGTTTTTACAATCATTGAGAGGTCGCGAGCGGATTCGAACCGCTGTACAAGGTTTTGCAGACCTTTGCCTAGCCACTCGGCCACGCGACCATTTTTGGTATTTTGGTAAGATAGGATAACTTTCTTTCTCTCACCTTTTGGTGCTACCGGCTTTCGGAAGCGGTGACAAATATATGAGATATTTCAATTAATTGCACAACTTCCCAAAAAAGGAGACAAAATTCTTAACCGAGCCCAACGAAATAAGGTTCCCTAGATATACCAAAGACTAGGTATTTTTCATGATTTCATACTCTAGGTATTGAAAAATCCCTAGGGCTTGCGGATATTGGCAACCATGTTCACCACCCGGGAATTGCGCTTACCTATTATTGCCTTGGGCATCGGCATATTGCTGATGGGGCTTAAGTTTTTGGGCTGGTACCTCACCGGTTCCAATGCCATTCTCTCCGATGCCTTGGAGAGCATCGTGAATATCGTAGCGGGAAGTTTGGCTTTATACAGTTTGTGGTTAGCTACCCAACCCAAGGACAGCAATCACCCCAACGGGCACGGAAAAATAGAATTCATCTCCGCCGGATTCGAGGGTGGGATGATCGTGGTAGCGGGTGGCTTAATCATCTTTAAAGCGGTACGAGATTCCTTCGGGGATCATGCGCCCGGGATGTTGGATTTGGGTATCGGAATCACGGCGTTTTCCGGATTGGTCAATTTCATTGTAGGAGCCGCATTGGAAAAACGAGGGCAAAAGTTGAAATCGGTCACATTGGAGGCAAACGGGAAACACCTCAAATCCGACGCTTATTCCTCCTTGGGTTTAATAGTGGGTCTTGCCTTGGTTTTCTTCTTCGATTTGCCTTGGTTGGATAACCTTCTTGCCATCATTTTCGGGTTTGTTATCTTAATTACGGGATGGAAATTGGTGCGGCGTAGCATTGCGGGCATCATGGATGAATCCGACGAGGAATTATTGGAAAGAATTGCGGAGGAACTGGAGGAGAACCGCCAAGAGGATTGGATCGACGTCCATAATTTGCGGGTCATTCAATATGGCTCTAGCTTACACATCGATTGCCACCTAACCGTTCCTTGGTTTTATGACACTCGTCAAAGTCATGAAGCCATGAAATCCTTTGAGGATCGAATGAAGGATCTTAGCGAACGCCCCGTGGAATTATTCGTTCACGTGGATCCTTGCGAACCGCTTTCTTGCGCCATTTGCCCCAAGCAGGATTGCGAAAAACGACAAACGGATTTTAAAGGTTTGCTTTCTTGGGACAAAGAGAATCTTACGGCAAACCGAAAGCACAATCATTGATTAGCAAAACCAAAAATATTGGGTTGTTATCGTCAGGTCGGAAGACCTGACTGACGGGGAAGATGTTTTTAATGAATTTACTCCCATTATCAGGTCTTTCGACCTGATAATTTCCGCTTGCGCATCCGGAGATGACACAGCAATGATCACTTGATCACCCTTACCAGTTATTCCGACCACCTCACCGTCAGGTCTTCCGACCTGACGAATACCCTCCAAAACCACCCCATAAATCTCCTTCCCGATTTTCTTTTCATTATCACAAACCCACCTAAAAGAAACACCACACTCTAAAAGTAAACGAGCGATACGTTTCCCTTTCTTTCCTGCTCCCCAAAGGAAAAGGGACGCTTCGGTATCGTGATCGATTTCAAGGAAATACCGCACCTTCAGTTCAAAGAAACGGTTATCCGCATAATGCTCATGGGTACGGGAAGTACGGTCGGAACGGTCACGCCAACGGTGTAGGATTTGAGGAACACCAAGGGTTCTTATCCCGTTTTTATACATCCGGAAACAGAGGTCGTAATCCTCCGGGTAGATATCGGGTGTAAACCCGCCAATCCTATCAAAATCCTCCTTGTACATCATCCAGCAAGGGGATGGAATAACGCATTCTTTATAAATATCATTAAAATGGCTTTCCGCCAATGTGAGGGCATTTAGCCATTCAGCGTAACGGCGGTAGCCATCGCCTAAGGCTCCTTCGGAAAAGTAATCCACCAAGCCTACAGTTACCGTTTTCTTTCCTCCTTTCTCCAAGCACTTTATCATTAATTCTAGCTTGGAGGGCATCATAATATCATCCGAATCCATGCGGGTAATAAAAGTACCGGAGGAAACCGCATAACCCGTTTGCAGGGCAGGAATAATGCCCCCTCCCGTATTGCGTAAAGCCTTTATTCTGGAATCTTTTTGGGAATAGGATCGGAGGAGCGCCAAAGAGTCATCTGAGGAGCCGTCATCCACCGCCAATAATTCCCATTCCGTGTGGCTTTGCGCCAATATGGAATCCAAGCACTCCCGAAGGTAGGGCTCGGTATTTTTTACGGGCATGACAATGGAGACTAGCATCGGATATTTTGCTGTATTGAAGCCTTACTGCGCCTCAATAACCACCTCGGGCGAGGTAACCTTGTTGCTCCAGTTCCCCGCTTCATCCACGATTCGCAAGGAAAAGGTAGTGGTTTCGGATGGAAAGCCGTCATTCAATAAAATCGTATTGCCAAGAACGATGTCCAAGGTTCCTTGAATGGCAACCTCGGCGCCTTCCGGTGCCCTAGGGGAAAGGTGGTAAGGAAAAACCAGGTTTACGGAATCACGGTTATCCACGAGTTCAATAACGGTCGCATCCGGATCATGGGAACCTAAATCACCGTTTCCGTCGATATAGGAAATGGTAAAAACCAAGGAGTCTTCGTACTCCGTTACCACGGTCGAGGAAATGCTATCGAAGGTAATCGCGGGGATTTCCGTTAGGGGATCGTAATTAAAGGTTTCCGAACTTTCATTGTGAACGGATTCACAAGAAAACAAGGAAAAGGCTAGCGAAATTAAAATCAGGAAGTGGTACGGTTTCAACTTTATCGACATTATTTCCCCAAGGATACACCAAAATAAAATAACCCGCAACGGAAGATTCCGCTGCGGGTTCATTATAGAGAGGGTTTCGTCTCTTAATTGATATTATTGACCGCGTAAAACGACTTTCTCCGTAAATACCCTTCCTTCTTGGATGATGTTTACGAAATAGACGCCCGGAGCACCTTCAAGTTTGAACTCACCGGTATACTTACCGTCGAAATTGCGGATTTCATCACGGATAACCTCTTTTCCGTTCACATCCGTAATGGAAATGGAAATAGGGGATTGCTTGGAAGCGGAGAAAGTAAGCGTAAAGGTTCCGTTGTTCGGATTCGGGTACAGATCAATTTCTTGTAACTCCAATTTACCTACGCCCTCATCGGTTATGATTTCACGCTTGAGTTCCGTTTTATCTTTTTGGATTATGATGATCTCACGGTTTTCCTTCACTTTCCCTTGCTTATTGTTGGAACAGCATCCGCCGGCACAACATGCCTTTACGGTTTTAGCGCCTAGGGTAACTTTTGCTTTCCCTTTCTTCCCGTCGCGGTAATAATGGATTTTTACCTTGTCGCCCGGGTTCTTAGCTTCAACAGCTTTTATCAGTGCACTCGGGGAAGCAATGTTTTGACCGTCGAACTTATAGATAACATCATTGGCTTGCAAACCGATGTTCTCACGGTTCAATCCTTCTACAAGTACTCCTTTCTCGTCCTCGGAAATCATTACGCCGATAACCGCCTTCTCAACGGTTCCTTTGTCATTGCAACAAGAAGAGAACTTGTAAGCATACGCTAAATGCTCTTCGAAATCTTCCGCATCGATTTCAATTTCCATTTCATCGAATTCGAAATCGTTGGCATCCGTTTCGAAAGTCATCGAGATTTCTTTCTTACGCTCACCCAATTCCGCTACGGTTTGGGTTATGGTTCCTTCACGGGAATACTCGATATTGATCTTATCACCCGGCTTCTTTGCGCCAATGATTGCCGCTAACTCGGAAAAGGTAGAAACTTTGGTTCCTTCAATAGATGTAATTACGTCCCCTTCCTTCAAACCTGCCTTATCAGCTGCGGAACCTTCCTCCACACCGCCTAAGCTAACGCCGTTCTCGGACTCATCACCGGGCCATACACCAAGAAAACCCTTAGGTTCTCCTTGTGACTCACCGAAAAACATGATGCGCTTCTCACCATTGGTACTCCTGTCCTTCAGCTTCAGGATTTTATTCATATCCTCAGGTAACGCTTCTTCACCATCAATAATAATGAATTGATCATCCGCGGAATTCCATTGGAAGGTATTACCGTCCTGTCCTTCCTTTAGCTTGAATATCTTGACGTCTTTATCGTCGAACTCATTCAACTTGATTTCAACGTCCTTCAACTTGGACTTGATTTCATCTGAAATATCATCTCTCCCTTCAATTATTTCACCTAGGCGTAAAATTTCGCCATCGGTACCTTCATCGGAGGTAATGATTTTAATTCTCTTCTCTACTTGGACATCCGTTCCGGTGGCATCGACATCAATATCGATTTGACCTTCCACGTTCTCATCCAAATATTGGTTTAAATCGAAGGCTTCCGCCTCATCCCCTTCCAGGGTAATTTCCTCTACGGTCTCTACGCCGTTTTCATCAACGATTTTCTTGACGATAACCACCTTTTTCTCTTCGGTTTGCCCGAAGGACAAGCTGAACAGCGAAGCCGTAAGTAAAATGATAAGTGTATTGACAAACTTTTTCATACGAACAAAGAATTACTTAATCTAGGATTAGCTCTAAACGAATGGGTTTCGAAGATACGAAGCCCGATTTTTCTCTCAAAAGTTAAGGGACAGTTAATTGCAAGCGAAGGTTGCCTGTGACGGGTATTTTTGTGAGTGTAGGGGAAATTTCCTTTCTTGTAACCCAACCGAAAGCCAAATCCATGAGTGGAAGAATAATGTGGGTCATCATTGTCTTAATGAGTCTAGCCTTGGTAGGTTCCATCCTGCTTCAGGGTTACTGGATCAATGAGCGCCTAACATTAACCGAAAAGCAATTCGACGATTCCATCTTCGCCGCCCTTAATGCCGTTTCCGAAAAAATAGAAAAGGACGAAAAGAAAAATTTATCCCGCGCGGTTTTCCAACCCGGAAAAATCGCGGAGACCTCCTTGATTGGCGGCGGCGGGGATTTCTTTCCCAATGATTTGGATTATGGTGTCGGGCTAAATTCAAGGAGATACAAATACAGCGACTCTCTTCAATTGTCGGATGAATTCGAGAAGTACGACACTTACAATAAAAGGATTTCCCAATGGCGAACGGAGGAATTGTACTCTCCAAGCCCAGTCCAAGAAAGGATAAACATAGATAGGCTTGATACCTACCTGAAACAAGAAATCAGGAGTCACGGAATAGACCTGGAGTTCAATTACGGGGTTTTCTCCCCCAAGGAGGAGGACTTCGTTATCCGGGACGGGTTTTTTACTTATGTGAGTAGCGAGGCGCCAATGTCCCAGCCCGAACTAGATAATAGCCCGAAGGAAAACGGGATGTTGCTACGTTCCAAGTATAGTGTTCCCTTGTTTAAAAGCGAGGTAACCATTCTTCCTGCCGGATGGCTAATGATGCACTTCCCGGGAAGAACGGGTTATGTTTGGGGTTCAGTTTGGACGGCTTTCTTGTTGTCCTTCCTCTTTACCGGAATCATCCTTTTCTGCTTCATTTATACTACTCGTGTAATTTTTACGCAGAAAAAATTGTCCATGATGAAATCGGATTTCATCAATAACATGACCCACGAGTTCAAAACGCCTATTGCCACCATTTCCTTAGCTACGGATTCCATTACAAATCCTATGATTTCAGGTAACCCGGAGAAAGTCCAACGCTTTGCTAATATCATTAAGCAGGAGAACCGGAGGATGAACAAACAGGTGGAGAAGGTATTGCAAATGGCTTTATTGGATAAACAAGATTTCCAACTAAAGATTACCCGTGTAGATGTTCACGAGGTTATCAAGCAAGCCGTAAATAACGTAAACCTTAGGGTGGAAAAGAAAGGCGGGAAAGCTTCCGCCAATCTTAACGCGGCAAACTACTTTATCGAGGCGGATCTAACGCATTTTTCAAATGTTATCAATAACCTCCTCGATAATGCCTATAAGTATTCACCCGAAAGCCCTGAAATTGTGGTAACGACGGAAAACGTAACCTCAGGTGTTAGAATCAACGTCAGGGATAACGGGATCGGAATGGACAAGGACGCATTGAAACATATTTTCGATAAATTCTATCGTGTCCATACCGGAAACCTACATGACGTAAAAGGTTTCGGGCTCGGTTTGAGTTACGTAAAAGCCATCGTTACGGCGCATAAGGGACAAGTCCATGTTGCCTCGGAATTAGGTGAAGGAAGTGAGTTCACCTTAATCTTCCCTTACATAGTTGAGTCATAGATAGGACAATAAAGCAGCGCTAATAGCAGTTTTTTTGTTATAAGGATTGACTTGAAAGGGGTATATCTTTATTTTAAGCGAAATTTTAACATATTTAAATAAACTCCAATTACTTCATAATCAAGAACGGGAACCTATCTAGTGAAGAACCACCCTTTATTCAAAACACAGTAAAAGACTCAAAACAGAATGGCTAATAACGACAATAAACAGAGTATTCTCCTAGTAGAGGACGATCCGAATTTCGGGGACGTACTCCGCTCTTATTTGGAAATGCATGATTTTGAGGTAGCATTAGCTACTGATGGCGTAATGGGACTTGAAAAGTACCGCAAAGGCGAATACGACCTATGCATCTTTGATGTAATGATGCCTAGGAAAGACGGCTTTACGCTTGCCAAGGAAATCCGGGAGCAAGACAAGGAAATGCCCATCATTTTCCTTACGGCAAAAACTTTGAAGGACGATGTCCTGCAAGGATTCAAAATCGGTGCGGATGATTATATCACCAAACCCTTCAGTTCCGAGGAGTTGTTGTATCGTATCCAAGCGGTACTGAAGCGCAGCCAGAACATTCCCGCCAAGAAGGAGGATGATCAGAAGGAATTCAACATCGGGGACAAGTTCCACTTCAATTTCCCATTACGTATCCTTACTTTCAACGGAGAGGAAAAGGACAAACTTTCCCCGAAGGAGGCACAACTTCTTCGCATGTTTTGTACCCATATGAATGATATCCTTCCGCGTAGTGAAGCCCTCACCAAAATTTGGGGCGAGGACAACTACTTCACTGCAAGAAGTATGGACGTTTTCGTTACGAAATTGAGGAAATACCTAAAGCGTGACGAGAACATTGAAATCGTGAATATTCATGGAAACGGTTTCCAATTGTTGGTAAAAGAGCAAGAGGAAAGCTAAAAAATAATCCATCGTTCTACGATTGGAAGCATTACGGCTACGTCTATTCAGGCGTAGCCGTTTTTTGTGGTTGGTGGTGCAAACACCAACCTTAATAGATGGTCGATGGTTGCACCATCGACTAAGACTTCATAAACCACCGAATCAATACCGGAATCGTAAACAAATCACTAAACACGGCGGAAGCCAACGTAACGCTGATAATGATTCCCACCGTTACACTAGGCGGATTCACGGAAAATAACATTACCAAGAACCCAAAGAATAGAATAATAGAAGTTAAGCAGATGGCTTTACCCGTTTCCGTGAACGTTACTTCAAGAGCCTCTTCCATGGTGGCTCCTTTGTCCCTTGAAATTTTGTACTTGCTCAGGAAATGAATCGTATCATCCACGGCTATACCGAAAACGATAGCGAATACGATAGCCACGCCGCTTTCCAATTCAATCCCGGCAAAACCAAGGAGCGCACCGGCTATCAACAAGGGGAAAATATTCGGTACAAGTGAAATGAAAACCATTTTCCAATTGCGGAAAAGAAAGCCCATAAACAAGCTTACGATGAGGATAGCAATCCCCAATCCATTAAGAATGGAATCACGAACGTATTCCTCGTTTTTATCGAAAAGGATTCCCGTTCCGGTCCTTCTGAATTGTACGATATCGGAGTTGGTTTCATTGGCGATAAAAGCATCTATATGCTTTCCGATATTTTGAATGGTATCCGATCCTACATCCAGAATGCTACTTGATATCCGAGCTTTTTTCTTGTCTCTACTAACAAGTATATCCATACCGTCTTTAGGAAGGCGGTCTACATAGCGCTTGTATTTATTAAAGGTCTTTTCAGAATCAGGAAAAGTATATTCCTCTAAACGATTTCCCTTAAAAGCCACATTGACGCTTTTGTATGCGGCAGTAATGGAGTTCACGCCTTTGATAGCGGAAAACTCCTTGAGCTTGTTTTCTAATTTGTCAATTTCCCTAACTACCTCATAATCCGTAACCGTAAAAGAGTCTTGCGCTATCGCCGCAATTTCATAAGGACGGAAACCGGAGTACTGAGCCTCGAAGAAATGATAATCCGAGGTAATCTTGTGGTTTCTTGGAAGATTAGAGGCAATGGAATAATCCGTTGTTACCATGGACATTCCAATACCGCAAAGCAATAAAGTCGCTACCATTCCCCAACCGACAAGCCTTGCCCTGTCTTTCGTAAAATGATAAAACCACAGCATCTTGGGTCTCCAAAAATCCTTCTTTCCGTTGGTAGCCGCCGCCGTGATTTTATCCGCGTCAAAGAGGGATAGGATGGCGGTCGTCAATCCAAGAACGGTGAGGTATGCTATTAATACCCCGATAGCCGCATTTACACCGAAGGAGCGGATAGGGATAATCTTGCTCGTAAGAAGGGTAAGGAAACCTACTGCCGTAGTAACGGATGTAAATAAAGTAGCCAAACCAATCTCACGGATAGTAACCCGGATGGCATCCGTCTTAGGTTTTCCCTTCCGTAATTCATCAATATACTTGGACATGATATGTATTACGTCCGAGGTTCCCACAATGATAAGTAACACCGGATAGAGTGCCGCCATCATGTTTAATGGACGCCCCGTAGCACCAAGCATACCCATAAAAATGAGCATCCCGATAGCAATCGATACCAAGGAAATAATAACACCCCAAGGACGGCGGAAAATCAGGAACATAATAATCGTTACCAATATCCCCGACACGATAGCGGAATAACCAATCTCCCAAAATTGAAGATCAATCAATTCCACCTGAAGATTAGGGCGCCCCAAATAATGCGTTTCCTCAAACGAGTAAGAAGCTACCAAGGAATCCAACTTCGTCATTAATATCCTAGAACTATCCACTTGGATATTATCCACCAGCTTCAAGGCAACAACCGCTGATTTTCCGTCTTCCGCAATTAATGTTCCCCGGAACCGCTCATCGGCAAGCAAGCGTTTTTTATCCGTTTCATAATATTCCGGTTGGCCCCTATGGATTGCAGGCGTGGTCGTAAACCCAAAGGGCGTTTTTCTAGGATATTCCAATTTCGTAACGGAATTGGATTCGGTTACGAACGGAAGTCGCTTGGCTTTTATCGTAAGGTCATGGAATTTTTCCAAGAAAGCCTTATCAAAAATCCCTTGCTCCCTTTTAACAGCAATGAGCATGAAATTGTCGTCCGTCTCAAACTCGGAGGTAAACTCATAGAAAAAATCCAAATCCGGATCACCCACAGGGAAGAATTGCTCAAAATTGAACTCCCCCTTTACGTTCATCGTGAAGTAAATGGACAGTAAACTGATAACGGAAAAGAAAACAATGGACGCAATCCTAAACTTTGGGCTCATGCTGCAAACTTCGTGATTTTCGTAAAGGAACACACCCAATAGAGGATTGTTTTTGCAGGAACCTTATTTCATTCTTATTCAAAATCAAAATGATTAAAAACAGTATTAACAACTAACCCAAACACCACATAAACAACTAAAAAACAACACTTTAATTGATTAGCAATAAAAATATACCAAATTAATCCACTTGGAGGTGTGTCCTTTGGAATTTATGCCCGTCTCAAAATCGAAATCAACATCAAAACAAAAATTAAAAACCTTTAAATCCAAAATGGGAGATTTTTTCAGTCAATTTGATCTTTCTAATTTGCTAAATGGCGCAATGGGTCTTGCATGGAATGTTGTAGTTGCCATTATTATGCTTATTGTAGGTTTTATGGTAATCGGGTGGGTAACCCGCTTCGTTAAAACCTTAATGACAAAGAACAATGTAGACAAGGATGTTCAACCTTTCCTTGCTTCAATCGTAAGTACCGGTCTTAAAATCGCTTTGATTATTGCGATTGCCGCAAGATTCGGTTTTGAAACCACTTCCTTCGTAGCGGTACTTGGTGCCTTGGCTTTCGCTGTAGGTATGGCACTTCAAGGTAGCTTGGGTCACTTCGCTTCCGGCGTAATGATTC
>JAHDDF010000025.1:0-3389 GCA_020629475.1 Saprospiraceae bacterium | reverse complement strand
GTAGGTATGGCACTTCAAGGTAGCTTGGGTCACTTCGCTTCCGGCGTAATGATTCTATTGTTCAAGCCTTACCGTACGGGTGACTTGGTAGACATCCAAGGACACGTAGGTGTAGTAGAGGAGATTCAAATCTTCAATACCATCCTAATGACACCCGACAATAAGAAAATCATTCTTCCTAACGGAACCGTTACTTCCGGTCCTATCACCAACATCTCCGGTCAAGGGGAAATCAAGGTGGTAATGTCTTACGGCATCGGATACGGTGATGATATTGACAAGGCGCGCTCCGTAATCCAAAGCGTAGCGGATTCCTGCCCTGAAATCCTTCACGACAAAGGTGTAGACATCTTCGTTGAGGAACTTGGCGACAGCTCCGTGAACTTCTGCGTGCGTCCATGGTGTAAGTCTGAGCACTACTGGGATGTGTTCTTCTACATGCATGAAAACATCAAGAAAGCATTCGATAAGGAAGGCGTAGGCATCCCTTACCCAACCATGGATGTAAACTTGGTGAAGTAAAACGATAAAAACACCCGCAATCATGGGTTTCACCTCCCATGATATATAGCGAGTCAAGAATCCCTTATAGTTTTTTGTTTCTCGTGACTTGATTGGCAGTCGTAACCGAAAGGTGCGGCTGCCTTTTTTTTCGTTCGTCCAAGTCTCCTGACTTGGATGATAACTATTCCAACTTGGATACAAGTACTTATCCCTGACATAATCCAAGCCCCACACTCAAGTCTTCCGACCTGAGTCAAAAAAGTAATCCAAAACCCGGCTTTCTTCAAGCAAAATCCGTTCATCTTGGTCAGAAGACCTTGACGATGGGTAAAAAATTTGAATAATTAGTACAATCGTACTAATTTGTGGACAATGAGTTCCACCAAACAGAAGATTGTTGATGCCGCCGTTCGTTTATTTAATGAGCACGGTTGGGTAAACGTATCCGTCAGGGACATTGCCAAGGAATTGGGCATAAGCCCCGGTAATCTTACCTACCATTATCCCAACAAGGGTTCAGTCATTCAAACCATTCACCAAAGAATCATTGAAAAAAGAGCAATGATTTTCGGGAATTTAAGTTTGGACGCATCCATCGTAAACGTAAACCAGCAGTTTCAACCCTTACTGGAATTGTACGCGGAGTACCGCTTCTTTTTCTTGGATCTATTGGAAATAATGCGGGCATTCCCCGACATTGCCAAAATGCACCGGGAACATATTGAGTTCCTTATTACAAGCGTAAAAGGCGTAATCGACTATTCCGTCCACAGCGGAAATCTTCATCCGGAACCCAAGGAAGGGTACTACCTCAATCTTTCGGAAACGGTCTGGATCCTAGTCTCTTTTTGGCTGAATCAACAAACCATTAGAGGAAGGGCGGAACTCAACTACGAGGGCGCTAGGGAAACCATGTGGAATCTCGTGCTTCCCCATCTTACCGAAAAAGGAAAACAAAACTACGAAGAGGCAATGCTTGCCCTTAAGGAATCATAAGCCAATGCGACCGATAAAATCAAAAATCAATAAAAACTCCCCACAGTTCAAGGAAAACCTTGAGGGCATGCTACCCTTAGTGGAGAAACTACAAGAGAAATTGGCGGAAAGCCGTTTCCAAGGAAAAGAAAAACACCTCAAGCGTGCTGCCGATCGCGGTAAAATGCCGGCTAGGGAACGCTTAGAGTTACTCTTGGATCAAGACAGTCCTTTCATGGAATTGCTTCCGCTTGCCGGACTAGGCGGAAAAGGATTCGGTCCCGGTGGTACTACCGTAGGTGGTTTGGGTTTTGTTTCAGGGCGCTTGTGCATGTGCATTTCCAATGTAGGGACCAATAAAGGCGGTGCCGTGGATTATGCCACATTGCAAAAAAGCCTTCGCCTGAGTGAAATAGCGATGGAAAACGAATTACCCTGCATCAACCTCGTGGAAAGTGCGGGTGCTAACCTTCCGGAGCAATCCCGGATATTCAATTACGGCGGTGCTAGCTTCCGCGAAATTACGCGCCGTTCAAAGGCGGGTATTCCTACCATATCCGTGGTTTTCGGAAATAGTACGGCAGGTGGCGCTTACGTTCCCGGAATGTCGGATTATTCCATTTTCGTAAAGGATAATGCTAAGGTTTTCCTTGCGGGACCGCCATTGGTAAAAATGGCTACAAACGAGGTAGTGGACGATGAATCCCTTGGAGGCGCAGCCATGCACAGCCGCGTTTCCGGCGTATCCGATTATATGGCGGAAGACGAGTATGACGGCATCCGCATAGCAAGGGAAATTATTGCTACCCTAAAGCCTGCCAATACCCATTTCGAACCGGAAGATGAAGTAAAAGAACCGCTTTATTCCAAGGAGGAAATGCTTGGGGTTTTATCGGCGGATATCAAGAAACCCATTGACGCTAGGGAAATCATAGCCCGTTTCGTAGACGGCTCCGAATTTTCCGAATTCAAGCCGGAATGGGGCTCCACCTTGGTCACCGGTTGGGCAAAAGTCCACGGTTATCCCGTAGGCATTCTTGCCAATAACGGCGTCCTCTTCTCCGAGTCCGCCAACAAGGGTGCCCACTTCATCCAGCTTTGTAACATGAACAATGTCCCCCTCATTTTCCTACAAAACATTACCGGTTTCATGGTAGGAAAATCTTACGAAGAGGGAGGAATCATAAAACATGGCGCTAAACTCATCAATGCCGTTTCCAACTCCGAAGTACCCGCCATCACCATTATGATCGGTGCATCCTACGGCGCCGGAAATTATGCCATGATGGGTCGCGCCTATCAGCCGCGCTTCTTGTTCTCCTATCCCAATTCCAAAATTGCGGTAATGGGTCCCGAACAGTTAGCCGGCGTAATGCAAATCATCCAACGCCAAGCAGCCAAGAAGGCAGGTATTCCCTTCGATGAGGAGAACGCCAAAGCACTTGCCGATTATATGATAGCGGAGGCGGAAAAGGAATCTAATGCATGGTACTCCACGGGACAACTCTGGGACGACGGCATTATTGACCCCCGCGAAACACGGAATCACCTTGCCTTCTGCTTGGCTACCGTTAATAATGCCCCCATCAAGGGCGCGGATAGCTACGGTATTTTCAGAATGTAATCACCCAAACCAAGCTCAGTAAAACCATGACAGGAATACGTTCCATACTCATAGCCAACCGTGGCGAAATCGCTTGCCGCATCATCCGTACTTGCAAGGAAATGGGCATCCGAAGCATCGCCGTTTTTTCCGATGCTGACGCGGATGCACCCTTCGTAAAACAGGCGGATACCGCCGTTCATATCGGTGCGCCTAATCCAAGTGAATCTTACTTGGTACAGGATAAAATCATTGATGCCGCCAAACGAACCGGCGCCCAAGCCATACATCCCGGTTACGGTTTCCT
>JAHDDF010000436.1 GCA_020629475.1 Saprospiraceae bacterium | reverse complement strand
ATTACGAATTACGAGTGGTTCAATTACGAATTACAAATGATTCAATTACGAATTACAAATGATTCAATTACGAAATAATTATGGCTTATGAATGTGTTGGAATTATTGAAGGAACAGGTGGAGAAAAACCCGGGACGTATTGCTTTAATCCATGAGGATAAGGTTTGTACGTACGGGGCGTTTTGGAATGATGTGTTGGAGACTGCGGCTTATTTGAAAAGTAAAGGAGTTGGTGAGGGGGATAGGGTGTTGGTTTTTGTGCCGATGTCCTTGGGTTTTTATCGCCTTGTTGCGGCTTTGTTTTATATCGGTGCCGTAGCTGTTGTAATTGAAGATTTTTCAAATAAGGAAAGATTTGAAAATTCCGTTCGTAAGTCGGGCGCTACAATTATGGTGTCCGGTTTTAAGGCGAAATGGTTTTTAAAATATCATTCAAAAGTGATTCGTAATATTCCGAATAAAATCGGATTGGGGAAAATAAGAGAAGGATTAGATCAGCTTGATTTATTTAAAGCAAAAAAAGAATCTCCTGCATTAATGACATTTACTACGGGTAGCACGGGCATGCCTAAGGCGGTGGTTCGAACGCATGGTTTGTTATTGGAACAATTTAATGCTTTATCAAATACATTAGGTCCCAAGGAAGGTCAAGTGGGAATGGTAACATTGCCTATTGTTGTTTTATTGCAATTGGCTTCCGGTAGTACTACCCTGATTGAGACCACCAAGCCCAGCGGAAATATGGATGTGGTGATAAGAAATTTATTGAAATATAATGCGGAAAGAATTATCGCTTCCCCTAAAATATTACTTGAAATAAGTAAGGAGATTGTAAGAAGAGCATTAAAGCATTGTAAAGTAAAAGAAATAATTACCGGAGGAGGTCCTGTATATAGAAATACGGCAAGGGAGATTCAACGTGCATTTCCTGAAGCGGATAAAAAGGTGGTGTATGGTTCAACCGAGGCAGAACCCATTTCCGAAGTAGATATGCAAGTCATCCTTTTTCAAGAAAATCTTCTGGAAGGTCTTCCTGCGGGGGAGGTATGCGAGGAAGCTGAAGTAAAAATTATTCGAATATCAAATGAAAGCTATTTTAATACGGATGTTTCAGCAATAGAATTACCGGAAGGTGAAGTAGGAGAGATATTGGTTGCGGGAAGTCACGTAAATAAAAGTTATTTAAATGGTGAACTTGCGGTTAGGAAGAATAAAATGTATTGCAATAATAAAGTTTGGCACCGAACGGGAGATGCCGGTAAATTAGTAAACGGGAAATTATATTTATTCGGACGATGCGAACGGATAATTCATGTCGGAAATAAAACGGTATTCCCTTTTGCCATTGAAGCAAAATTGAAGTCCGTTCCGGGTATTAAAGAAGCTGCATTCATTAAAGTAGATAATGAATTAATATTGGTATTAGAAACGGTAAAAAAAGAAGTTGAACCGAGGGTGTTACATGGAATTCCTTTCCATCGAATATGGTATACCAAAATCCCCGTGGATAAGCGGCATGCTACCAAGGTGGATTATTCAACATTGGAAAAAGAATACCGGAATCAAATGAAAATGGTACCGATGGAATAAGTAACCGCCTTGCCGGAAAGCATGACCCTATCTCCTTTTAATTCGCATTGTACTTCACCGCCCCTAGGGGAAATCTGCTTGGCGCTGAGCTTGTTTTTCCCTAATTTTTCAGCCCAATAAGGAGTGAGCGTTGTGTGCGCTGAACCCGTTACCGGATCCTCGTCTATTCCCACTTGAGGCCCGAAGAAGCGGGAGACGAAATCATGCTCATTCCCGGGAGCCGTAGCGATAACCCCTCTTGCCTTCACCTGCTTCAATAAGCCGAAATCCGGTGCCAGATTTTCAATAATTTCTTGATTGGGGAAAACCAGCATATAATCCGTTAAACCCATGAATGCCTCGGTAGGCGCTATATTGATTGCCTCCCTAAGTTTTGCGGGTATCCTTACGTGGTTGAAGGTATCGCGCGGAAAGTCCATGGTATAACCTCCTTGCTCCTTGGAAACCGTCAGGACGCCGCTTTGTCGGGTCTTGAAGCGGATATAAGGTTCTGTGTAATCCATATGCCCGTATAAGACGTGAGCCGTAGCCAGGGTGGCATGCCCGCAGAGTGCTACTTCGGAGGCAGGGGTAAACCACCGCAATTCAAAGCCTTTGCCCTCGGGCACGATGTAAGCCGTTTCCGAGAGGTTGTTTTCGGATGCGATGCCTTGAAGGAGTTCATCGGGAAGCCATTCCGCTAAAGGAACTACGGCGGCGGGGTTCCCTTCGAATCTTTTGCCCGCGAAGGCGTCTACTTGGTATTTGGTTAGTTTCATCTATCTATAAGGTGTATCAAAATGAAAAAGCGGATTGGCAACACTGCCAATCCGCTTCCAATTTATGTCGAAATAATTCGATTTACAAGGTATAGAACACCCCGAAACGAACCATGTACGGTTGTGAAAATGATTCATCACCCGGCACGGAGCGTTGCCACAGTACATTGAACATAAAATCCGTGTATACGCCCAGTCCCTCACCAAAGGAAGTAGAGTATCCACCACCTAGAAGAACCACATCCTCCTGTCCTTTGAAAAGAACGGTAGTCGGGCCGTTTTCAGGTTTGTCCTTATAGGTAGCGTACAATCTTTGGTATTCACCCATCAAGTAGATTTGGTTGAATACGTTAAACTGACCGTATACCCTAGGGCCTACTGCGGTAAAGGTGACTTTGTCGCGGTTGAAATTATTGGTGAACTGGGAACCGAAAGTGTAGTTTACACCCGCACCCGCAATCATCCAATCGGTAATTTTATAACCGACGCCGGGTTGCAGTTCCAATTGCCATCCGTCGAAGAAACCGAAGGAAACATAGGAACCGAAGGTAAGACCGGAAACCTTGCTTTTGTCGTCAAGGGCGTCACGGACGTCGCCGCGCTGGGCATCCATATCGGCAAGACCGAATAAGAGGAAGAAGAGGGGTAAAAGGGCAAATTTCAAATTTCTTTTTATCATCGCATTGGAATTTGTTCAACTCAAGATGTTATTCTCTTTTAGGACGTAAGAAAGTCCTCAAAGGTTTGGTTTCTCCCGTTGGGAAAACGAAAATGGGGCAAAAAAACTTGTTATGGAAATATTAATGCCCTGTATTAAGCTTAAGTTTGGTCAAAAATAAGACATGTCTAAAGCTCCTTTGCCCATAGTAACCAAATTACTTTGCTTGATTTTCCCCATCGGGATCATCGTTTTTTTTGCCTTGAAGGAGAAAAATCCCAAAGGCTCTAAGGAAGCATTACGGATGGTATTGATGGGAATCGGTATTTCCTTGGTCTTATACCTTGTGTCCTCCTTGATCTAGAACTGGTTCAAACCGTTCATTTCCTCTAAAACGGAGGCAAAACCAACTACCGCGATGTAAATGATCCAAAACAAGGTACCCAATCCGTTTACGATGGCACCGATCATTCCTGTAGTCCTTCCGGTTCT
>JAHDDF010000435.1 GCA_020629475.1 Saprospiraceae bacterium | reverse complement strand
TCTCCAATTCCTCCCGGATATGCCCCGCTATATCTTTGCGTTCCCCTGAATCATCCAAGGGAAGGCGTTTTTCGTATTCCTTCTTATCGGAAATAAAAGCATCATTTATGGACTTGTATTTCGACTGCTCTTTTTCCAATGATTTATTTCCCTTCTCCCATTTTTGGGAAACATCTTTTATTAATTTCTCTTCCTCTTTTATTTTAATTAAAAATTCGCTAATGGCTTGTAATGGCAATTCGATTTTAGCCAAATCCTCGGCAAGGAATTCATCCCTTTTATTTTGGGTTAACCAATCGTTTAATATTTTTATTTCCGATTCGGTTTCACCAATTTCCTTTTTCAATTTTTCAATCGCGGACAATCGTTCATCGGATTCCTTCTTTTCTTTTTTCCATTCCGATAAACGCTCCTCCAATATTTCGGAAGCATTTTTTATTTCAATATCAAAACGGATGACCTCATCCATTTTTTGGATAAATACGGCACGTTCCGCTTTTCCGGTTTCTTGTTTTTCAACTGCCGTTTGAAATGCTTCATTTGCCTTTAAGGCTGAACCTTGTAATTCCTCAATATTGGCTTTCGCCGCAAAAATGGAATCCAATGCCAACGCCGTTTCCGTAAGGGTATTTTTTCGCCATTTCAAATCATCATGAACGGGCTGGGTTTCCTTATGGCGATCCAAGCGTTCCTGTTTCTCCTTGAATTGGTCCTTTTGGGCAATCCATCTGCCCAAGCGACGATTCAGATCATCCAAGGTTTTATCCAAGCGAATTTTCTCCTTGGATTTCGCCAAGAAATCACGTTGTTCCTTTAGGGCTTTTTGTTGTTGTTTTAATGAAGTGGTTTTTTCCTTTTCCTCTTCGGATAATTCCTTGACTTCCTCATCCGTCAAGACCTCGAAGCTTTCCAATTTCAATTGGAATTCCTTGAGTTTATCCTTTTCCAGTTTGTTCTTTTGGTGTGCCGCCTTGGAGATTCTGGAATAAATTTCCGTTCCCGTAATCTTTTCCAATAACTCTGACCTATCCCTTTCATCCGCTCTAAGAAAAGCGGCAAAATCACCTTGGGATAAAAGAACCGATTTACAAAAACGCCCGAAGTCCAATCCCGTAATATCCACCACGACCTTCTCCATGTCGCGGATTTTTTCGGAAATAATACGGAAGTCCTCGGTTCCCGGTTCCCTTTCGGATAACTGACGGATGGCGGGTTGCAAGTTACCGTCGGCTTTTCCTCTAGCACGGCGGAGACTCCAGCGTGCCATGTATTCCATTTCCTTTACGGAAAAAACGACCTCGGAATAGGCTTCACCCGTTCCTAGGGTCATGGTTTCGTTTACCTTCTCGTTGCGGTGGATGCGTCCGTAAAGAGCCAGGGTTATGGCATCAAGAATGGTGGATTTTCCAGCGCCGGTATCTCCCGTAATCGCGAATAAACCCGTATCCACGATGGGTGCCTCATCAAAACGGATTTCATTTTCCCCTGCCAGGGAATGAATGTTCTTGAATTTTACGCGCAGTATCCTCATGCCTCCGGACGGTTTTCTTCATCCTCCATCCAATTCAGGAGTTCCTTGAAGGTGACGGATACCCGTTTAACGGCTTTTTCTTCCCATGACTCGGATTCGCAGCGCTTGGAAAATACCTCGGCGGGTTGCAAATCATCCAAGTCCTCGGATTCGGATAAGGTATCCAAGGAACGGGATGTACGGTCGTACCTTACGGCAAGAATCCGCATTCCCGGAAAGGTCCCTACCAAATCATTGAAATGGACATAGGCATCCGGACGGACGTTTTCCTCCTTGAGTAAAATTTCCACCCAAGCTTCGGAAGCACCTACTTCGGATTGCAATTCCCCTAGGAGTTTGAGTAATTTTTTCTCGGCGGTTTTCTCGTCGGCATGGATTTTAACCCAGCGTCTGGTTTCCGGTGATTTCAGGATTTTTATGTCCTTGATTTCCTTGCCTTCAAATTGAATGAAGCTTACTGACTTATCATCCTTCCACTCCGCGAAACTCATGGGAATCAAGGAGCCGGAATAACGGATGTGCCGCTTTCCGCCTACGGGCTGTGCGCGGTGTAAATGCCCGAGGGCAACATAATCGAATAATTCCGGAAAATCGGCGGCGGAAATATTTTCCGTATCACCGATGTATATATTATCCTGCCTGTCGGAAGCGGTAGCACCGGTGGCGTAAAGGTGTCCCATGGCAAGAAGCGGAATTCCGTCCTCCTTGTAATTATCCATGGCTTCCGCCGCCTTTTGGTAATGGATTTTTATTCCCGCTTTTATCCTGTCAATGCGTTCATCCGCACTTTCCCCGGAAATGGCTGCTTTTAAATCCCTATCCCTTAAGAAAGGAACTGCCGCTACCACGGCTTGCGGGATTTCCTTATCATCCCTCAAGACAATAATTTCATCCTCGATATCACCCGTAGCGCAGCCCACCACATGAATATTCAAGGTTTCCAAAATCTCCCTCGGCGCATTCAGCATGGAAGGGGAATCATGGTTCCCCCCGGTAATTACGATGTGTTGCAGCCCTTGGGCGGTTACGTCACGCAAGAACTCATAATACAATCTACGGGATTGGTTTTGGGGATTGGGCGTATCAAAAATATCCCCGGAAACCAAGAGGACATCCACCTCTTCCTCCTTGATCACGGCAGCCAACCAATTCAACATCCTACGATGTTCATCGGTCCGGTCTAAATTCCCCCTGAACTTTTGTCCAAGGTGCCAATCCGCTGTGTGGAGGATTTTCATGGGTTGTTTTGTATTCAAATAAGTTATTGTCTCTTATTTGAATATTATTTTCATAATTAATTCGCTGCTAATTTAAGGAATTTTCCATATTCGAGTCAAAAGATAAACGACAGAATACCCGGGTTTTGAAAGTAACCAAAATTAACTTCTTCCAAATGGCTTTATGTAATAGCACCACTAAAGAATACTTTAGAAAAGTCCCTTTTCTCCAAGTCATCCGGATGGATTCCGATGTGATATTTTACATTATCATACGAAAAATCCAAAAGAGGAATTAAGTAATCGGGATCATCCGGATGGGACTCAAAAGGAATATCCTGTAAGGGTATCGGGTGGGCATTAAACAAGGTATCGAACCAATGAAAATTGAGCTTTTCACTCAAAAGGTCATGGAATTTTTCGAAGGTTTCTTTTTCTTCCGGAAAATCTTTGATAATTCTTATGTAGCCGGAAGAAAAATCGGCGGGTAAAGAGAAAATCGAATAATAATCAATTGGATACCCTTCCGTTAATTCTTCTTTTTCTACTACATTATCTTTATAAATTACCTCAATTTTTGAAAGTGTATAATCTTCTTCATTCGCTTCAAAAAAGAAATATAGCATTCCTGTTTTTATAGGAAAACGAACGTCTTGAAATTTAGAAATTTCATTTATATTCAATTGCAATAAAAAAGGAAGTTCTGATACCTCTTCCTCTAGGTCAGGTGTCCCGCCGAATTTCGAGGCGTTCCATTT
>JAHDDF010000024.1:19604-21634 GCA_020629475.1 Saprospiraceae bacterium | reverse complement strand
AACTAACTTTTTCATGGATTATCACGTAATTTTCAACAGCCTACCTCCGAGGTTTCCTAAAACCTCGGAGGTCTAAATAAAAAAATTACCGCTTCAAGGTTTTCCAACGGTGATCCACGCAGTACTTAGCGTTGCGCTTATAAGACAGCGGATTCTCCGGGAAATCGGGAGTGGTGTCGCCCCAGTAGGTCGTGGGGATTTGCGGAAGCATCCAGAAAATATCCGTTAAGTCCGGTTCATCGGATTGAAAAATATCCATGGAGTACTTGTAGGAATTGAGATAAGTCATGAACATGTACTCCTCCTTGACGGATGAGGTATTGGCTTCATCATAACTCGTGTGATCATAAAGGATGCGGTTCACGCTCAAATCCTTCATGATATCGCACAAGCGGGCAAACCATCCCTTAGGATGAACCTTTGCCTCACGTTTGAGATAGCGACGGACCTTCTTGGCGTAAGATTCATAAATAGGCCCTAAATCATCCTGCTTTTTGGTCAGCATCGCCTCGGATTTAAAATCCTGGATATTGATGACGTTTTTCACCAATGAACCAAGCAAGTCAACCATCATTAGACATTCCTCACCGTCCATATAATGGAAGGAGATGTAATCATCATCCAGTTTTTGATCTTCCAATACCTTACGAATTTGCGAGCCCTTCGGCATGGCTTCCGCGTATTGCTCCATTTCCGCATCATCACCCAAACGGGCTTTCACGAAATTGAGGTAACGGGCGTTTAATCGTTTGCGTAAACCCTTTTCCGTTTTCAAAGCCTCAAGAACGACCTGCACTTTTTCCGGCTCACCGGATTCCATGTATTCAAAAACCTTCTCCTTGTCCTTGGGATCAAAATCCGAGGTATCGACCTCAACAAAATATTCCGGGATACCTAATTCCGGAATAGCGGGCAAGGTGGCGATGGAAAAATAATCCGCCTCGCATTCGATCCGAACCTTTTGGAGTGTTCCTCCTAATAATTTATCCAAGCATTTGAATTCATCACCCGCCCGAGCGGAATCACGGTCATAATTATCGATGGAGCCGTCAGGGCGGTAAAATGTAATTCTAGAATCGAATTTGATTTCACTGCCTCTTTCAAAAACGGTGGTTTCTTCAATCCGCTTGTTTCCGCCCGGATCGGAAACTACGTCCTTATACTCTTGCATGATTTCCTCAAGAAGCATGGGGCCGTCAAATACTTGAGCTTGAATTGGCTCCCCTTTTTTTAGGGTATATTTAATTTTAGTAAAAGAAGGAAAAGATGAGGTGATGCTAAAAAAATCAATTTTTTCCTCTAGGGTATCGCGGTAGGATTTTCGATCCAAATAATCTCTTTTTCCGTCAGTCATTTTAAAAATGGAACCGCCGCTTGCACCGTACCTTGTGGTAGTTTGGATGGCATAATACTCAATGCCTTCCTCTAAGATTGGCTCAATAACTTCACCCATTCTTTTTAATGACGCTAAATGCTTTTCCGTAAATTCCATTCAATCGTTTTTATTTCAATAAGGGACGAACGAAAACGGAAGAAAAAACCGGCTACAAAAGGATGAAGGATTATTTTCATACACTCCGCAAATATGTTTGAACAAGGGCTTTTCTTGCTGCTTTTCGTTCTATTAAAGATACGAAAAAAACAGGAAACGACCAAGGAGAAACAACAAAAGAAACAAGCATTAAACAACTGAAAAACAATCAATTAAAACACTATCCTATATCCCAAAACGAAACATGTGACTTACGTAATCTATTGAATTCCAAGAGGGTTTTCACCCATACGGGAATCATCGAGAACAATAAGAAAAAGAAGGAATTTCCTCCAAGGAAAAAACTAACGCCGGAGCAGAATGAAATCATTAATATTCCTAGGAAAAACGCCTTGGATGAAAATAAATCCTCTCCTGAAACCAATCCGTGAAAAACATGGCTTAATTGCAATATAAAAGGAATTAACAACCAGATTGGGCTACAGCCCCAAAGCGTAATTAAACTTAAAACAACAAGCAAAATTACGCCTTGGGAAAA